>JBLHKE010000800.1:0-3562 GCA_047619485.1 Verrucomicrobiales bacterium
GAAATCAGATTTCACGGTCACGCTCATCAGCCCGACGGCAACCCTCTTGGAGGCGGTGACCGTTGCCGACGTTATTGGTGGCAACACCGTGGTTCCGAATGACCCCTTGGTCACCGCTACTTTCACTGCTCCGATCGCTCTGACCGCACCGGGCACCTACACGCTTGAGATCAAGGGCGGCGATTTCGTTGGCTTTAACGAAACCGGCAACCATACCGGGATCGACAACCTCTCCATTAATGGTGTGGTTGGAACCATCCCGGAGCCATCATCAGTGATGCTCGTTGGCCTTGGGCTCGTAGGTTTGGTCACACGCCGACGCCGGTAGAGACGCGACAGACGGCTCAAACCGTCACAGCTAGATTTCTGATCCGTCCCTCTCTATTGAACGCAGAGGTATCAATAATGCTGTAGCTAGACGCGACGAAATAACTCCTATGAAACGACCCCAAACGCTGATTTTAACCGCCCTTTTGGCACATTCCGTCCTGATTGCTTCGGCCGAGGCTGACGTGATCGCCGCTACCGATTTCAACGGTCGGACGCTCATCGAAGTGAACACTGCGAGTGACACGGCGACAGATCTGGGCTGGACGGTCAATGGCGTCGAAGACCCGGGGAACATGACTTCTCTCAATGCGTCCGCAGGGGGACTCCGTCTGTTCAACGACAATACGTTGGTGCAGAACATATTCGCTCCTGGGATCAATACCGGCAACGGCAATACGTTTTGGACGACATCAGTTGACCTTACCGTCTCCGCTGGCAGTTCGGTCACCCTGACCGATGTGACTTTTAACTACGTGGCTGTCAACGGAGGCCAGAATGAGAATGTCGACCGGAGGTCTGACTTCACGATCACTATCATTGATCCATCTGCCAACACCGTCGCCTCGGTCGATGTCCTCGATACACTGGCAGGCACCGGACAAGGAGGTCAGCCCTTGGTGACTGCTACCTTTGCGTCGCCGATCTCACTGACTGCTCCGGGCACCTACAAACTGGTGATCAAAGGTGGTGATTTCGCTGGCTTTAACGAAACCGGCAACCACACGGCGATCGACAACCTGTCCATCAACGGCACCGTCGGCGGAGGCTCCTCATTTGTGATCACCGAGACGAACTACGATCCGGTCGCAAATACCCTGTTGCTGACTTGGGAATCGAACCCGGGTGAGACTTACATCGTTAAATATTCAAAGGACCTGAAGGCGTGGACGGGCGATCTTGATGACGGGGTTCCAGCAACGGAGGACAGCGAGACAACGACCGGGACATTCGATCTCGGTCTGATTGGCGACTTAGAAGGTGAGACGAAAGCCTTCTTCCGGGTCGAGATTCAGGTGGAATAGCAGTGGCGAGGGCTTCATGTCGCGAGTCACAACTGGCGGCACACTCGAGTACCTTGTGGCCGACGACCTGAGTGGCCACTAATCACCGCGCGATTTTGATCAAGGCGCTTGGGGCGTCTCGCCAATCGTTTTTTAGGGACGGGGCGGGACGCCCCTAGCTCCATGGATTCATCACTTGTGTGCAACGATCGCAGATCGTAATGCGCGCCAGTGTACCAGCCGGGCATCGATCTCGAACTCGGGTTCCTCACCGGCGCAAGCTACTCGGTGTGCACTTCTACCTCAACCCGGAAGGATCCATTCTCATTCTTCTTCAGCACCCGCACGTTCACGGGGGCGTCTTCGTGCTTAAACCGATCTCCTGGTTGGAATGGGGCGTTTAACATGTCGGTGTTTGGATAGACTACGACCGAGTTCTGCCCTGAAGCCAGTTTGGCATCAACGCTGTAAATTAGGACACCGGTCGCATTCCCTACCTTGCCTAGCAGCTGGAATGGTTGGGCAATTTCGACGACGAAGACCTTGCTCGGCTTGGCTGGATCGTCGACCGGGATGGCGATCATCGAGACACCGGACTTTGCGTTCAATGGTGTCAGATCGAATTGATGCTTCCCGCCAACGACGTAGGTCTTTCTATCTGCATCCAGCCACTGCAACTTGTGGCGGTGCCAGCCCAAGAAGCCGCTGGCTCTCCCGGCGGCGGACATGATGTCCCAGGGGCCGGTCGGATTTTTTGAGCCCTTGGCTCCGCCGTAGGAATACAGATCGGGCAGCCCCATGCAGTGCGCTGTCTCATGGGCGAGCACAAACGGGCTGCCGCTGGAAATATTTAACGCCACATTGATCTTCTCGCCCTTGTAGGGAATGGCGATGTCATCCCGCTCGCCGAAGGCTGTATTGCCGATGCGCGGCATGTTGACCATGATGTGGTCGTAGGCGAGGAAATCGACTTTCGGATAGAGGCTGAATATTTCGACAAATAGGTCGCGGTGCGAGTCGGTGGTCTTGCTGCTGTATTCCTTGTGGGACTTCGAAAGGCGGCGCCAACCGTGGACGTGCTCGATCTCGAATGACACTTTGCCATACGACTGCTGCTCGAACAGCTCGTGGAATTTTCCTCCACCAAGAACTTTCGTTGATCGCTCCTGCGTATCGATTTCCATCGCGGCATCCGAGAAATCGACGTAGAGCATGATGACTTTTTTGCGGCCGACCGTGCTGTCATAGATCAGCGGATCATTCGGGCCTTCCGTCTTGTAGACATCGCCCTTGGGATCTAGCTCGGGGATGGCCACCGTCTCGGATTGACAGGGCGCAATTGAGGAAACGAGGATGGCAATCGCTGCCGGGATGAGATGGATCGGATGAGTTCTGTTCATTGTGTAGGGTTGGCTGTTTAGACTGTCGTCCGGTCTGCCGGGGGGATCGACCCCAGCCACCGCTAGGCTCAATTTATTTACTGTTTAACAATTCCACCATTGCCGCGCCCATGGCGAGGCCGACATCCATGTAGGTCTGTGCGTTGCCGTTGTAGTGGCTATTCGATGCGCCTCCCTGACTGAGAGGGTGGGTGTAAACGGTGGAGACGTTGCCCTTGAACTGCGGATACTTGCCGGCGGCACCATCGACGGCGAGTTGGGCGTCGAGGATTAGTTTCTCGTTGCCTTCGGCGCTGTCTTTCGCTGTCTGGCCAAGGGTTGCGACGACAAACTTGGCCTGCGGGGCTTCGAACTCCTCGCGCAGAGTCTTGATGAGGTGAACTAAGTTCTGCTCGTAGCGGCTGGCGTGTCCTTCGTTGTAGCGGTCCTTGTCGCCTTGCCACCAGGCGAAACCCACGATCTCGTAGCCGCGACCTTTCCAGTGGGGGAACTGTTCGTCAAAGTTGTCCAGCACCTCATGCGCTGCGCTGAAGCAATCGTCGTATTGCTTGCCGGCATACCACCCGATCGGCTTCGGCTCCGTGCCCTTGTCCCATGAATCAGGAGAGTCCTTGTAGCCTGCGTAGATCTTTCCGCCGTATTCAAACTGCTTGCTACCCGGAGGGAGGAAATCCCACGATAACGATCGATTTCCCTGCGACGTCTTCAATAGTAGCACAGGTTCCGCGTGGAGGTTGCCGACCGCATGGCCGAACCCCAATTCTGGTCCGATACTTCCCGATGCGACGCCCAGCCACCTGCTTCCCGTGGCAGTCACCACGCCTTTGTACC
>JBLHKE010000801.1:0-3558 GCA_047619485.1 Verrucomicrobiales bacterium
GGGATCGGGCGCTATTTGCTTGCTTGGCGTAAGGAATAGGCGTTTATTCGGCACTTTTTATCCTACAAAATTTACAGAATTCATGGAAAGCTTACTCGTTCACGGAGGTAGTACTCTCGAGGGAACCATCTCGATCTCAGGTTCGAAGAACTCATCGCTGCCGATTTTGGCGGCGACTCTTTTGACGAAGGAGACTTGCACGATCCGTCGTGTGCCCGATCTCAGTGACACCAACTACATGGTGCAGATTCTTGGTTTGCTCGGAGCCGATGTCGAGCGCGCGAGCGGCACGGTTGAAATCACTGCCGAGTCGATCCACTCGATCGCACCGTACGATCTGGTTCGCAAAATGCGTGCTTCTGTTTGCGTCCTCGGTCCACTCACCGGGCGTCTCGGTGAAGCGAATGTGTCACTGCCAGGCGGCTGCGTGATCGGCGATCGTCCGATCGATTTGCACTTGAAGGGACTCGAAGCTTTAGGCGCCGATGTGAAGGTGGTCGGTGGCGATGTGCTGATCCGTGCGAAGTTTGGCCTGCAGGGCGACACCGTGAACATGCGCGGAAAGAGTGGCACGACCGTCTTGGGCACCGATAACATCCTGATGGCCGCTGTGCTGGCCAACGGCAGGACCATCATCGAAGGCGCAGCCGCTGAGCCAGAGGTGGTCGACCTTGCAAATTTCCTCAACAAGATGGGCGCGAAAATCGAAGGAGCGGGCACACCGCGCATCGAGATCACCGGCGTGAAGGAACTCCACGGTGCTGAACATACCGTGATCCCTGACCGCATCGAGGCCGGTACTTTTCTTGTCGCCGGGGCGATGGCTGGTAAGAATGTCACCCTGCAGCGGGTGAATGCCGACCACCTACGACCGGTCATCGAGGCGCTGCGTATCTCCGGCCACAGCATCGACGATTCAGCTGGTGATACGATCACCGTGAGCCGCGGCGGTGCGCCGATGGGGCATAAGATCGTGACCGAGCCGCACCCAGGATTCCCGACCGACATGCAGGCGCAGATGTGTGCTCTCTACGCGACCACGCCTGGCACCAGCATCGTGACGGACACGGTTTTCCCATCACGCTTCATGCACGTCGCGGAACTCAACCGCATGGGGGCGGACATCAAGATGGACGATGCGACCGCAATCATCAACGGGGTCGAGCAACTCAGTGGTGCTGATGTGATGGCGAGTGACCTACGTGCGTCTGCTGCGCTTGTGTTAGCCGGATTGACGGCGAAAGGGCTGACGAGGGTTCACCGTCTGTATCACATTGATCGCGGCTACGAGCACATCGATGACAAACTGACCGCCCTCGGCGCGAAGCTCGAGCGGCGGAAAGACTAGA
The DNA here is from genome assembly GCA_047619485.1 of Verrucomicrobiales bacterium. GTDB lineage: Bacteria > Verrucomicrobiota > Verrucomicrobiia > Verrucomicrobiales > DEV007 > JBLHKE01. The sequence continues at coordinate 1,350 of JBLHKE010000801.1, forward strand.
TGGGAGCGGGCATCCTGCCCGTATCAGGAAAACGTAGCGAAGCCGCGCACCAGCCTGAATGAATGGTGATCTTCAGACCACTAGCAGACGAGCGTCCAGATGCGGGCGGAACGCCCACCCTCCCGTCCTATTCGAGCTCTACCCGCAGTCGGTAGAACCTACGCTCGCCTGTCTCTGTAATTGGAATACTTACCTGTTCGATCTGCGGTGATGCAGTCGCACTGATTGTCTCATTTGGATTGATCACTGGTGCCCAAGTCGAGTCCCTCAGGTTGGACGAGGTCTCGACGCTGTAGCTGAGGCCGGCGGCCTGATGGTCGACACGGCGACGGTAGGTGAACGTCTGGCTGGTCACTGATGGAGAGATGGCACTAGTTTCGGGTTTCGTAGGGCTGCCACCGAAGGCGAACTCTAGGAGGTTATTCAGCCGGTCGACATCCAAGTCTGCCTCAGGAGATGCGTCTTGGCCGAGGCTGCCATCCTGGCTTTCGAACCACTGATCGTAGGCTGTGCCACTGATCGCTTGGAGTCCGGCCACCAATTCTGGGACGAGCAGGAGATCGCTACTGGTCGTTCCCGCGTTGATAAGTTGCACGGCCAAGACGTTCGCACCTGCCTCAAGCGACTGAATAGAAGCATCGATCGGGATGGTTTCGAAAACCGTTGTGAGGGCTTCCGTTCGAGCCCCACTCGCTCCGCTGTTCCAGGTTGGATTGCCGACGAACTCACGCCGTGCCACTTCGACGCCGTTTAAGTAAGCGACGAACGCGTCATCGTACTTGCAGCGCAGCGAGAGCTCTGTGACTTCGAATCCGAGTGGTAGCAAGAAAGGGATTCGCAGGTAGGTGGTTTCGTTTTGATCGTACGATTGCCCCTCGATATCGGTGAAGAAATGTTTGTCAAAATTGCCGTTCCCGCTGCGTTCGTAGCCGATCGCGGCGGCGGTCTGATCCCATTCGGTGTCATCGTAGCCGGGAGATGCCCAATCGGGTGTGGGAGCAATCGGGGCGAGGAATCTTGCCGCGGAGCTGGCGTTGACGAGTTGGACGTGGAAGGGTGTTTCTGCGGCGGTAACTTCAATGCTGAGTTCCGGTAGCAGGAGGAAATCGCTGCTGGTGGTAGAACTGTTTAATCCGTGGATGGCGAGGAAGTTGTTGCCTATGTTTGTCGTGCCGGCGGTAAAGGTCTCGGGGGTGAGCGCGTCGGCGTCGGCCTGCTGACCGTCCGCTGCGGCGTCCCAAGTCAGGGGCAAATCCGGGCGGTTCTCGCTGGCTACCTCGGTGCCATTGAGCGAGGCTGCGAAGCCGTCTTCGAAACGCAGTGCCAGTCTGAGCGGGCTCGCGGTTGGAGCGAAGAACGGCAATCGGACGAGTAGCGTCGCGTTTGTCTCGTTCATCGTCTCTTGGAGGTCGACCTGGAACAAGTCCTGATAGCCCGCACCGTGCTCGAATCCATAGAGCGCTGGCTCGAGCGGCCAATCCGCGTCATCGAAGGCCGGCTGGGGCCAGGACTCGTCAGCGGCATCGCTCAAATCATCCGCTGAGTTTGGGACGAGGTGGCGAGCCAGCGAGCCGAGTGGCGAAACCGCTAGTCTGCCATTCCCACGAACGATCGTGACGTCATCAAAGGTGGTCAGCTTACCTCGAGTCACTGAGAAACGGAAGGTGTGCGTCCCGGTCTCGGTAAAACTGATATCGCCGTCGGGTGCAATCTCAGCCGATGGGCCGTCCACTTGGCTCCAGCCGAACTGATCCGCATTGGCAGCGATCGCCTCCAACTGGTGACTCCCGTCGGCAGCGATGATCAGATCGGGACCAGCGAGTGCCAGTGGGCCGGGTATGTTGGAAGGTTGTCCAACATGGACTGTCAGCTCATGCTCCTCGACGAATCCAGCCTCGCTGACGCGCATCCGCAAGCGATGGGTACCTGGTTTGGGAAAGGTCGCGGTGGTGCTGGCTTGTTGCAGGTCGGCGAAAACCACTCCTGCCGTGAGCGTGCTCCATTGGACGCTGGCGGCATTTGCGAACGGCGGTTCATCGATCCCTCGCAAGAAACCTTTCAACTCTAGTCCGACACCAGAGGGGATGTTGATCTCCTTCGGAAGTGCGATTCCCCCGAGCGAAAATTTGGCCACTGCGACGAGCCGCGGCCGGATGATGAAATCGGAGCTGTCCGCGCTGGCATTGAAGCCGTGGATCGCGAGAAGGTT
>JBLHKE010000802.1:0-3551 GCA_047619485.1 Verrucomicrobiales bacterium
AGCGCATCGGGGGGGCCAGGGTGCAAAACAATCATATCACCTTCGGTCAAGACCAGGCACCGCGCCTGACCTTCTTGTCCGGCCGTCCGGTGGAGGTGTGGGGTAGAATCAATGAGGCAGCAATCGACCTCTCGTTTGGAAAAGGGTTCGACACCGCTGGCGTGGTTCGTTCGAGATGCGCGGGTGCCGTTTGGGAGAAATCGATTGGTGAATTCGCGCGGCTGTTCTTCGCGCGGGTGGAGCGAGGTCGCTTGGAGCTTGACGGTCGGCAGATGAAGTTGACTGGAGAAGTCGTGCACCGATTTCATCGCTGGGAGCTGGTCGATGCTGCGAGCGGAATCGATCCCAATCTCGACGTGATCGATGAGCTAGTCGTGGCCGATCTAAAACCGTTCAAGATCAATGGCTGGAAGTCGGGGGATTCGCTTAGGATGGAAGGCGTGGTCGGCGACGTGGCGTTGCGCGATCGGGTTGCCAAGATGGTGCCGGGTGCGGATGTTGCATCGCTGCGCGCGGATTTGGGGGTGGTCAAGCCACCCTGGCTAGCCAAGCTTCCAGTGGCTCTTGTCGTGGCGCTTGACCGTTCTCTGGACAGCTCGTTTGAGCTGGCACCCGAGGCGATTAAAATAACCGCGGTGTTTCCGTCAGAGTTTTGGAAATCGGCCGCCGAAAGCGCGCTGCGTAAGGCACTACCAGAAGGCGTTGTCGCAGAGATCGACTGCTCGGTCGCGCTCAAGGCGGTTCCCGAGGAGGATGAGTCCGCCAACGGAGATCCCGAGCACGAGGTGAAAAAATTGCTCCATTCGCTCCCGCTCAAGATGTTGATCTCTCGGCAGACGCTTCGTCTCGAGGGCCGTGTCAGGCTCAAGGACGAGCGCGATGCCCTCTATGAGAAGCTCGGCGAGGCGCGCCCAGACCTGCAGCTTGACCAGTCGCTCAATTACGACTGGCGTGAGCCGGAACTGACGTCGCTGCGCAAACGGATTCCCGATTTTCTCGTCTTTCTCGCTTCGGGAATGACCCGCCACGGGAGCATCACGCTCGATTCCGATCGCTGGGAGGTCATCGGGGTCTGCGCCGATCAAGAGTTCAAACGTTGGGTCGAACGACTGGCTAGATCATTCGAGACGTTCGTTGGTATTCCCTGCCACGTCGACCTGCGAGTTCAAGCTGACCAATTGGCGGAACAGGCGAGCACCTTGCTGACGGACTACCCTGTCTATTTTAAACCACGCAGTGCGCAGATCAGCCACTTGCAGGCGCCGAAAATTAAGGCTCTCGCAGAGGTTCTCGCGGCCGTCGGTGACGGTGCAAAAATTCTCGTGGTGGGGCACGATGGCGGTGACGGTAGCCTCGCCAAGCAACGCGCTAGGGCGGTGAGGCGTCAATTGGTTGGAGCGGGTCTACCCATCGGGCGGATGGAACTTGGGACTGGGCGATTGGAAGGTGCTGCTGATTGGCGCAGTGAGCGGGTGGAGGTTGAAATTCAACCTGCGCCAACTGGCGACCAAGCTTAAGTTTGAATCGATCATGATTGGGGACTCGGCTGCTGAGCAATACTACGTCTGGACCGCCGCACAGGCTTTGCTTCCTGTCGCGCTTGGAGCTTTCGTCGCCGGGTTGCTACTCGCCTGGCTCTTCTGGGGAATCCGTGGCAATAAAGGGGGAGATTGATCGATCCGTTCTCAGATGCACTGTTCATGCTGGAGGGGATCGAGTGGCTTAAGTGGTTGATCGGCGGTGTGTTTTTTTTGCTTGGGATGTTCATGGGCTGGTGGCAATGGAGCTACCGCCGAAAAATGGCACGCTGCACCAACCCGCCAGAACTCAGCCTGCGTGATCCGGAAGTCGAACCACTATCGGGCAGAACGCCCGAGACACCGGCGAGCGAAGAACCGGATCGCGAGCAACTAGCGGCCGGTGACTTCGGGCCGGTCTATGACTCCGAACCCGATGAGATCGACGATCTACAGAAGATCGGTGGCATTGGCAAAGCCCTCCAAGCGAAACTCTACAGTCTCGGCATCTACAAATTCGAACAAATCGCGAATTGGAACGAATCGGAGGCCGCCGCGGTCTCAAAAAAGCTTTATCTGGAAGATGAAATCGAGCGCAATGAGTGGAAGCCGCAGGCAAAGTCGCTCAAAAAGTAAAAACCTGTCGCCGGCTTGTTATTATGTAAATTTAGTATTAATAAGTCTCAAGTAATTTATTATAAATGGTTAATGGATATTAGTATTCGTTTTCCCTCTCGGCGGCAGCGAAGATTAAACTCTCTAAAGCACTTCCCTTTATTGCAATCCTGCTCCAGCTAGCCTTAGTATCCGCCCCATGCGAATTTTGAGTTACAAAGACGAGGACTTCGAGCGTGCTAGGGAACGATTCTTCGTTCGCCGCGCCGAGCCAACTGCCCCAGTCAAAGACCTTGTCGGAGACGTGATCGAAGCTGTCCGCCGACGCGGAGACGCGGCGGTTTTCCAGTATGCGGAGCGTTTCGACCGTGTCGAACTGGATCCCAAGACGATCGTCGTCACGAAGCGTGACCTGACGGCCGCGGAAAAGAAGGTCGAACCCAGCGTGAAAAAGGCGCTCACCGCCTCCTACAAGAACGTCACCGCTTTTGCGAAGGCTAGCCTACGAGAGGACTGGTCGATGACGAACGCCCAGGGGGCTGAGATTGGTGAGGTTTTCAGACCTTACCAGCGCGTTGGCTGTTACGTCCCAGGCGGCACAGCACCACTAGTTTCTACCGCGATTATGACCGTCGCGATTGCGGCTGCGGCAGGCTGTAAAGAGATCGTCGTCTGCACGCCTTGCAGCCAGGAGCGCAAGGTTGATCCGAATCTTCTCCACGCGCTACAGATGGCCGGGGCGACCGAAATCTATAAAATCGGTGGTGCCCAAGCGGTCGCCGCGATGGCACTCGGGACGAAGACGATTGCACCAGTTTCCAAGATCTTTGGACCAGGCAATGCATTCGTGGTCGAGGCCAAGCGCCAGCTATTCGGCAGCGTCTCGATTGATCTCCTCCCTGGACCGAGCGAGATTTTGATTCTCGCGGACACGTCAGCCAATCCGAAGTGGATCGCTGCTGACCTGCTCGCCCAAGCGGAGCACGGCGGTGACAGCATTGTCGGTTTGCTCACGGATTCCGAGAAACTCCTCGACCAGGTCGAGAAGGAACTGATCGCGCAAGCCAAGGAACTATCTCGCGATGAGCCTGTCGAGGCTGTCATGAAGAAGGGGTGTTTCCTCGTCCACGTGAAATCGCTCGACCAAGGGGTAGAGATGATCAACAGCTTCGCCCCAGAGCACTTGTCGCTCATGACCCGCAAGGAGAAGACCCTGCTGCCGAAAATTACGACGGCTGGTGCGATCTTTGTCGGCAATCATGCACCTGTGGCGGTCGGCGATTTCCTCGCTGGCCCGAGCCACACCTTGCCAACCGGTGGGGCTGGCGCGTCGTTCTCAGGGCTTACCGTCGACCAGTTCCAGCGTCGCACTAGCATCATCCGTATGGATGAGGATGCGATGAAGAAGTCGGCACCGAT
>JBLHKE010000803.1:0-3544 GCA_047619485.1 Verrucomicrobiales bacterium
TCCACCTCCGCAACACTGAACGGCAACGTGACCGAAACTGGCGACGCTGCACCTAGCATCACCATCTACTACGGTGACGACGACGCAGGGATCGAAGCCGGCAATTGGGACAACTCGGTCAACCTGCCAGGCACGCACAGCGACGCATTCAACATCGCAGTCAGCGGGCTGAATCCGGGCACGACTCATTTCTTCCGCGCACTCGCGACCAATATCAGCGGTAGCGCTTGGGCACCAGATACCGCCACGTTCGCCACGACGGCACTAGCCCCAACGATCGCCAACCTGCCGGCCACCGACATCCAGACGACCAGCGCCGTCATCGGTTCTGATGTCACGGACACTGGTGGCGAGACACCAATCGTCACGCTCTACTGGGGCACCAGCGACGGCGGCACCACTCCTGGTAGCTGGGGCAATACCGAGCTGGCGGGTGCTCAATCCGGTGCTGGCACCGCGACCATCACCGGGCTCTCGACCGGCAGCACCTATTTCTTCCGCGCGTTCGCCTCGAATGGCGGCGGCAGCACTTGGGCACCATCGACCGCGAGCTTCACCACCGAGAGCCCCGTGCCCCCAAGCGTCGAAAACCGCGCCGCCGATGGCATCAGTGGCACCTCTGCCAACCTGCGTGGCGAAGTTACCGGCCTCGGCTTCGATGCGCCGAGCGTTACGATTTACTACGGCACAAGCGATGGCGGTAATAATACCGGCGCTTGGAACAGCTCCTCCATCCTCGGAGTTCGCTCTGGCGATTTCTCGATGTTCCTCTCCGGGCTCGATCCACTGACGACTTACTTCTACCGCGCGCGCGCGACCAATGTTGCCGGATCTTCCTGGGCGCCCTCAACTGCGAGCTTCGATACAACCGATCTCGCTTCGGGCGCGATCGTCATCAACGAGATCCACTACGATCACGAGCCAAAAACCGAGCGCGGCGAGTTTGTCGAGATCTACAACGCGGGCGACGCAGCGGTCGATCTCAGTGGCTGGAAACTCAACGGCGTCGGCTACACTTTTCCCGGCGGGTCGAGCATCGCCGCCAACGGCTTCGTCGTGGTCGCCGAAGACCCGGCAACTGCACTGAGTAAATTCGGAGTGGTGGCGCTCGGTCCGTATCCAGGCAAACTGAGCAACGACGGCGACCGCATCGAACTCGAAGACCATACCGGCGCGCGCATCGACATCGTCGATTACAAAGCGGGCTTCCCATGGCCGACGGCTTCCCGCGGCGCTGGCTCGTCGATGGAATTGATCAACGAGACCCTCGACAACGACCTCGGTAGTTCATGGCGCGGCGCACAATCAGGATTTAGCGGCCCGCAGATCACCTACGTCGCAGCCGGCGGAGACTGGAGCTACCGCAAAGGCCTCAGCGAAGCCTCCGATCCGGCCGGCGCATGGCGCGTCAACGGTTTCGCCGAAGACGGCAGCTGGCTCTTGGGGACGACTGTGATCGGCTACGCTGATGGCGACGACACGACGGTGATCACCGACATGCAGAGCAACTACGCCTCCGTCTTCCTGCGCAAGCAATTCAACGTTGCCGGGGCGATCCCCACCCAGTTGCTAGTCCGTGTCTACCACGACGATGGCGCGATCGTCTGGATCAATGGCGTCGAGGTCGCGCGCGCCAACGTCGACCAAGGTGACATCACCTACGAAGGCGTACGCGCCTCCGATCCGGGCGGGGCGCCGACCAGCGCAGTCAGCAACCACGAGGCCGCCTGGACTGACATCGTCGTCCCCGGCGCACAGGGAATTCTCATGACGGGCACCAACACGGTCGCCGTCCACGGATTCAATTCCACTTTCGGTAGCAGCGATTTCTCCATCGACTGCGAGGTCAAAACACCATCGCCCAGCGGCGCCTCGGTCGGAGTCCCTACACCCGGCGCGGCAAACTCCGTTTTCTCCCCGAGCGCGCCACCGAACATCCGCCAGGTCGTGCACTTGCCAGAGCAGCCGGTGTCGGGCGAAGACGTCCTCATCACCGCGCGCGTCACCGACCCAGAGGGAGTCGGATCGGTCACACTGAGCTACCAATTAGTCGAGCCCGGCAACTACATCCGCAAGACCGACCCCGGGTACGACACCAATTGGACTAATTTGCCGATGATCGACGATGGCACCGGCAGTGATATCGCCGCCGCCGATTCCGTCTTTACCGGCGTGATGCCCGGCAGCCTCCAAGTCCACCGCCGCCTGGTGCGCTATCGCATCACCGTAGAAGACTCACTCGGGACGTCGGTGCAGACGCCGTTCGCCGATGACGAGTCGCCGAATTTCGCCTATTTCTGCTACGACGGAGTCCCGGATTGGACTGCCTCGAAACGCCCAGGCTCGCTGCCAAACGCGACCTACACGGCCGAGTCGCTCGAGAATGTGCCGGTCTATCACCTGATCTCGCGCGAGTCCGATGTGATCTCTTGTCAGTGGACAGGATCGACTGGTGGCGGGTATAAATTCCTCGGCACGTGGGTCTACGATGGGAAGGTCTACGACCACATGCGCTACCGCATCCGCGGCCAAGGCTCCACGCGTGCTGTGGGGAAGAACAAGTGGAAGTTCAACTTCAACCGCGCCCGGCCGCTCGAGGCGCGCGACAACTACGGCAAGAAATACAACATCGGTTGGGACAAGATCAACGGCCTCCCCGGCACCAACCCGTGGTGGCGCAACAACGCCTCGACCGACGGCACGATGTTTGGTGAGTCACTCGGGTTCCGGATGTACCAGCTCGCTGGCGGAGTCGGCAGCAACACCCATTTTTACCATTTCCGAATCATAGATGATGCACAGGAGGCTCCAGCCGGTGACCAGTACGGCGGCGACTTCTGGGGGCTGTATGTCGCCATCGAACAGCCCGAGGCCGAGTTCTTGAACGAGCGCGGATTGCCGGACGGCAACATCTACAATGTCCACGGCGGCACCGGCTCATCGAAGCGCAACCAGGGCGCCACGCAAAACTCCGACTTCTCCGACCTACTCACCTTCCAGAGCCGCCACGGTGGTGGAACCAGCCAGGCACAGTGGGAGTCCATCCTCGACTTCGAAGATTACTTCGCCTTCAACGCGATGAACCTCGCGATTAACAACTCCGACATGCGCCCGCAGGAGAACATCAACTACTACCACAACTCCGAGACCGACAAGTGGCACATCTTGCCGTGGGACATCGACCTGACCTTCGAAGACGCCCCGCACCTCGGCCGCGGCGACACCGCGCAATGGGAAAACATCTACCGCTGCCTACAGTATCCCACCATCAACCAGGCATATGAGAACCAGGTGCGCCATATCCTCGACCTCCTGCTCGACAACGACCAGTCCAGCCACGTCGTCGATGAGTTCGCCGGATTCATCTCGAAGGGCAGTCCCAACCACCTCGCGGATGCTAACCAAGCGGTCTGGGACTACCACCCGCGCAAGAACAAGAAGGGGATCTGGTACGCCAACTACAACGGTGCCCTGTTACCCAGCCGCACCTTCGACAGCCTCGTCCAATACAGTAAAGACTTCCTAACCGTGGGTGGCTACGGGC
>JBLHKE010000804.1:0-3541 GCA_047619485.1 Verrucomicrobiales bacterium
CTGGCCCGAAACCCGCCAGACGATCTCGCCGAGCAGGATGAAATTGAGGTCGCTGTAGCGGTAGGCGAACCCCGCGTCCCCCACCGAAAGCTCGGCACACGCCTGCGCCAGGCCGTTGCTGTATCCGCCCCATTCAAAACCAAGTTTCACCCCGGCAGGCAGACCCGAAGTATGGGTGAGCAAATGCCGCACGGTGATGTCCGCCTTGTTCGGATCACCAGCCAGCTCCGGGATGATCCCCTGCACCCGATCGTCGAGCCGCAGTTTCTTCATCTCGATCAGTTTCAGAATCGATGGAGTTGTCGCCACGACCTTGGTGAGCGACGCCGCATCGAAGACCGTGTCCAATGTCATCGCCTCCTTCGCCGGATACACGCTGCGGTTGCCGAACGCTTTCTTGTAGGTGCTCGCCCCGCGCTCGAACCACAGCACGCCGCCAGGGAGGCGCTTGCGCGCGATCGCCCTGCGGATCTCCGCATCCATCGCCTCCAGCTTCCTGCCGTCGAAACCCGCCACCAAATCCTCGGCATCGAGGAGAGGCAGCCAGCAGGCGAACGAAAAAATTGAGATCCAAAAGCGTCGACAAAACATTAGGTAGAAGAAAGCTAGAGCAACCTGAGCGAGGGCAATATCCTCTTGACCCATTGGCTCACGTCAGTCTCATGATCGTAGTGATTGAACATCAGCGAAAAAGTGAACTCCCGCCCTGATTCGCCCATCACATAACCGGTGTAACAACGGATGCGCGACATCGCGCCGATCTTGAAGTGAAAAGCCCCCTCATAGTAAGCGTTGAGCGACTCGTAGTAGGTGTCGCCCTGAGGTCCGCGCCTCGCCAGGTGCTGCAGTCGGGTCAGGTCTAACGCAGTGATAAAATTTGCACGCCCCAAGCCCGAGCCATCGACCAGGCGGCAGCTGCCTAGATCCAGACCCCGTCCGGACCAGTGATTAAAGATCAGCGAATCCGCATTGTAGCTGCGGTGATGCTCCCCTAAGCGCCGGAACAGGCACTCGGCTCCGTGGTTGTCGCTCACCTCGTTGATGTAGCGCACGATTTCAGACAGCGGCGCGGAACGATGCGTTAGCAAGGTGGTGCCCGGACGCGGCGGTTCCGCTTCTTGCACAAACGGCACCGTGCTCGGCGGCTTCCCGATACCCACCCCCGCCGCGCGGAGTTGTCGGTCAAATTCGGACGCCGCAAACAACGCTGGATCTGGCACGGCTCCCATCACCTCGTAGTCTTCACCACGCTTCACACTGCCCCGCAGAACCAGTTGTGTCGCGCGCGGCCCACCATAGATCATGACATCGTTGACGCTCCCAGATCTAACACGGGTCACCCACTGGACATCGGGGACGGCCGGTGAAACATCGATCAACACCGCTGCCGCACCAGCCTCATCCGCCGGGCGCAACACCGCTTTGAAGCGGTTTCGATTCAGGTTCAGGCCAGCCACCGGACTGCCATAACCATTGCCAACATCTCCCCAATTCCAAAATTCGCCGGCGATCTCCTCCGGGAAATAGGTCGCATCACCAACAATGCCACCGCTGATCTCTTTCAAGCCAGCCTCGCGCAGGGCGACTACCCAATTGGCCAGATTAGCCGTATCCAAGGTAGGATCACCAGAGCCAGCCATCATTAGATCGCCGACCAGTTCACCCGTTTCGGAGATCGGCCCATCCGCCAGCAGCGGCGTCTCAAAACGAAAGTCGGGGCCGAGAATCTCCAGAGCGCTCACCGTCGTGAGCGTCTTGAGAGTCGACGCCGGAATGTAGGCCTGTGACGCGTTGCGCGCGATCAGCACCTCGCCCTGATCGTCCATCAGGCAGAAGCCGATCGCAGTGGAGGCGAATACGCCCGAGTCGAGCATCTCATCGACACGAGCCTCGGCATACTGCAGTGGCGTCGGGATGGTCTCGGCGGGATCTTCGGCGGCAGGCGGCCCGGTGGCAATCTCGCGATTCACTAACAGAACCCCGAAGACAGCCACCAGCCCAGCCAACACCACCATGATCACGTTTTTCACCATGGCTTGATGCTAGCGGCTACTTCGCTTTCAGCTGCTTGACGTTGTCCAGCCGCGGGTGGCCATTGCGCAAATCGTCACGAGTCACTTTGTCTTTGTCGATTTTGCGGATCGTCGCTTCCATCGCGTGGATGCAGGCGAGCACATCGCCGGTATGCCCGCTCTCCGAGATCGTGTGCATGTTGCGGATCGGGAAACCGACCGAGGTCGCTGCCGCATCGACACCCGCCAAAACAGCCGCCATCGCATCGGTGCCGGTATCACGCCCACACGGGTCGACCTGCACTGGGATGCCCTTAGCTGCGGAAGCCAGTTCGACGATCGAGTTGAGGTGCTCGCTCGCGATCGCGCCGGTGGAGAGCGTGAAGCCCTTGCCCATCTCAAGCGGATTGTAGCGCTCGCTGGCAACGCCTGGTGCTGCTTTGAGATCGTGGTTCACATCGACGCCGATAAGGATGTCGGGCTTGAGTTCTCCGGCGATCACGGCGCTACCAAAGCGACCGATCTCCTCGTGCGTAGCGATGGTGAACAACACACGAGTGTTCTTCAAGTCCGGCGCTTTGGCGATGAGCTTGGCCAACTCCGCGCAGACAAAACAGCCGAGCCCGTTGTCGAGGTAGGCACCGTAGAACGTGTCCTTGGCAAAGCCGCGACGGATCGGGCGGTTGAGCAGGATCGGGTCACCAGGGCGGATACCCAGGTCCTCGACCTGCTTCTTGCGGTCTTCCCCGTGGAGTTGCAGTTCCAAGTAGAGCATCTTTGGCTCGATTCCCTTCTTGCCGATGCGCATCTCCGGCGGCGCAAAATGGATCGCGCCGAGGGCTTCGATGGTACCGCCCTCGAGGATGCGGTACTGGCCGGCTTTCTTCGGATCGCGGCTGAAGAGATTCACCTCGTGCCCGATCAACGTCGTCGGCAAGAACGAGTCGCTATTGATCCAGATTTTTCCATCCTCCGCGATGTGCCGCACCTGCATGCGGATCTTGTCGGCGTGACCGATCAACATCACCGAAGTACGATCCGTATCGCCTGGGTGCGTGTCGACCACGATGCCTGCGTTGCCGCGGAACTGGTGGATCCCCCAGCTCTTCGGCATGAACTTTTCGAAGTAAGGTTTGAGCACGCCATAGCTCATCGCCGCCTCGAGCCCGATCGGGCTGGGTGCCGCAAGAATCTCGCGCATGAACTGGAACTGCCGCTCGGGCATCGGTGAAGCCCAAGGCTTGGATTTGGTGGATGTTGCTTTTTTGGCCATGATAGGAAGCGCCACTGTAGGGCATGCGACCCAGAGCGCAACGGCGACTATACTCGGGAAATAGCGGCCGGCATGTTGGAGTCGATCGAACCCGGTGAAGACGCTCAAATACTCGCGCGCATCGTGTCCGCGGGAAGATCTGTTCGCGTAGAACCGATCACGCTCTGGCAAACAGACAAACCGCACCACTTCACACTCGGGACAGATGCTGGGCGGACCAAGCAGCAAGCGCATACTGAAAATTGGCTAGAGGGGC
>JBLHKE010000805.1:0-3534 GCA_047619485.1 Verrucomicrobiales bacterium
AGGCGGTGGGCCTGGTCCGGTGGGATGCTCCGGGGAGGCCTGATCACCTCACTCCAACCCTGACAGGCCACTAGCCCGCATTTCTGGGCACCTCCGAAAACCTCATGCGGGCTGGAGCCTGATAAAATCCCCGCTTTCTTCGTTGCTAAAGCACCCACTATCACCAGATAGCTTAGCGTTTATCGCCTCGCCAGCGGGAATTTTCTCTGCGCCCCATTTCCACAGCAGGTTTCCGGAGGTGCCCTTCTCATAAACTTTCGATGATGCTTGCAAAACATGACCGCGACAGCGTTGCGCTTGATACCGTCGGCCTCCAGAATCGGCGCGCGCCGTGGATCTGCTAGGTTTCGCGGGCGGTTGATTCGAATGGTATGAAAAATACGGGCTGCGGATGGTGTTAGTAGACTCCTCGTATTTCGCTCGAAATTTCTGACAAGTCTGGTCTAGGGTCTAGCAACGATGAAAACATTTCGACTACTGTTAGCGATAGCCGCCAGCCTGGGCTGGAGTTCCGAACTGATCGCGGGGGAACCGTTCGTGTTTAAAGATGGCGATCGGGTGGTCTTTGTCGGCGGCGGTTTTGTCGAGCGCGAGGGGAAATACGGGCACTTAGAGACGGCGATGACCGCGCAGTTCCCAGACAAGCAGCTGACGTTTCGCAATCTCGGTTGGAGTGGTGACACGGTGGCGGGGCGCGCACGCTCTTACTTTGGTCCGCCGGTCGAGGGATTCGAGCGCTTGCGCAGCCACCTGAAGATGGTCAATCCGACGGTCATCATGGCCGCATACGGTTCGGTGGCCTCATTCGAAGGAGAGGCCGGGCTGGAAAACTTTGCGCAGGGCTACAAGCAATTGGTGGCGATGATGAAGGAGGCTGCCCCGAAGGCGCGGGTGGTGTTGCTCTCGCCGCCGCCGTTTGAATCGAAAGGTTCGCCCTTGCCCGACATGACGGCTCGCAACGCGATGCTGGGGAAATACAGCGATCGAATCCGACAGATGGCTGAGGAGATCGAGGTGACGTTTGTCGATCTGTTCGCGGCGATCTCCGATGCGCAAGGACTGACATCGGATGGGGTTCACTACACGCCGGACGGCTACGCCGCGATCGCCGAGAAGTTCCTCGGGGCGATGGGCTGGGAGCCGAGGGCGGTGCCGACAGATCAGCTCGACTCCCTGCGCGCGGTCGTTGTTGAAAAAAACCAGCTGTTCTTCTACCGCTGGCGTCCGCAGAACGAGACTTACCTACATGGGTTTCGAAAACACGAGCAGGGGAATAATGCGAAGGAGGTGCCGGAGTTCGACCCGCTAATTGAGGCGAAGGATAAGGAGATCACCAAGCTGCGTGAAGCGTTAGGTAAGTAGAACCAACCATTTTCGAAACGATGACTGCATTAAAAAAGAAACCTCTCGTGCGTGCAACCGCTGTCCTATTCGCCCTAGCTGGAACGGCCTTCGGCCAGCAGAGTGTGACGCTCGATAGCATCCCTGACCCCTCGCCCCAATTCCAGATGGAGAGCTTCCAGCTGGCCGAGGGGTTCGAGGTAAATCTGTTTGCCAGTGATCCGACGATCGCCAAGCCGATCCAGATGAACTGGGATGCAGAGGGACGCCTGTGGCTGGTGAGCAGCCGGCTCTATCCCCACATCAAACCTGGGCAGCGCTCGGATGATCAGATCATTGTCTTGGAGGATGCGGACGGCGATGGGGTGGCCGAGAAGTCGACGGTGTTCGCGGAAGACCTGTTGATCCCGACTGGGCTACTGCCAGCCGATGGGGGCGTCTACGTCGCGAACTCGACCGAACTGCTTTTTTTGAAAGACACGACTGGCGATGGCAAGGCCGATCACCGTGAAGTGATGTTGAGCGGGTTTGGAACCGAGGACACTCATCACCTATTGCACACGCTGCGCGGTGGACCGGATGGCATGATCTACATGAACCAGTCAATCTACATTCATAGCCACGTCGAGACTCCGTGGGGACCACGGCGTTTGATGGGAGGCGGTATCTGGCATTTCAGGCCGCAGACGCGCGAGCTGGAGGTTTTCTCGGAAGGGATGGTCAATCCCTGGGGGCACGTGTTTGATCGCTGGGGGCAATCATTCGCGACCGATGGTGCCTACGGCGAAGGCGTCAACTATGTCTTCCCGGGCGCTGTCTATGCCACCGCGCCAGGCGCGAAGCGGATTGTGAAGGGGATGAGCCCAGGTCAGCCGAAGCACTGCAGTCTCGAGATTCTCAACGGGCGCCACCTGCCGGACGATTGGCAGGGAGTGATGGTGGCGAACGATTTTCGCGGGCACCGGGTCAATGCCTTCCGCATCAGCGAGGCGGGCTCAGGCTATGCGGCAAGGCAGGTCGAGGACCTGATCAAGACGACGCACTCAGCCTTCCGCCCCATCGATGTGCGTATGGGGCCGGACGGGGCGGTCTACATTGCCGACTGGTACAACCCGATCATCCAACACGGCGAGGTCGACTTCCGAGACCCGCGACGTGATCATGTCCATGGTCGCATCTGGCGGGTGACGGCGAAGGGGAGACCGCTGGTCGAGCGCCCGCAGATCGTTGGCGTTGGGGTTGAGGACTTGTTAGGACTCCTGCGGTCGCCAGAGGACATGACTCGGTATTTTGCCAAGCGTGAACTCGCGGGGCGCCCGGACGAGGAGGTGTTGCCCGCGCTCGAGAAATGGGCGGCGAACCCGGGGCTTACCACTCACGAACAGCTAGAGGCGCTGTGGACCAGCCAGGGGCGCAACGTTTTGAACGACGCCTTGTTGCGCAAGCTTCTCGCCGCGCCCGAACACCAGGCGCGGGCGGCGGCGGTGCGGGTGCTCTACCATTGGCACTCGCGTGTGGCGGATCACATGGAGTTGTTGGCGAAGGCGGTCGGCGACGAGCATCCGCAGGTGCGCTTAGAGGCAGTCAATGCTCTGCGCAAAGTCGGGTCGGCAGAGGCCGTGGAGATCGCATTGCGTGTGGTGACGAAGCCGATGGACGTGAGCCTGGACTTTGCTGCTTGGCGGACGGCCAAGGATTTGCAGTCGGTCTGGCTGCCAGCGTTTGAGAAGTCTGAGATCGGCTTCGATGGCGACCCGGCGCAGCTCGCGTTTGCGCTGCGCTCTGCGGAGAATGTCGACGCGCTCGAGCCGCTGCTCAAGGCGCTAGAGAACGCTGGTGCCATCGGCGATGACCAGCGCAAGGTGATCGCCTTGGTCGGTGAACTCGGCGGAGGGAAAGAGCTCGGTCGCCTGTTCGTGATGCTCGGTGGGGATGCGGCTGGCAAGCTGCCGATCTTCAAAGCGCTCGAGTCCGCCGTCCGCGAACGCAAGGTCGTCCCGGCCGGCCAGCTCGATAGCGTTGCCAAGTGGTTCGGCGATCCCGACCCAGAGGTGGCGCAACTCTCAGTGCGCGCGGCAGGGATGTGGCGACTGCAGTCGCTGCGCGGTAGGCTTGGTCTGCTGACGAGTGGTGGCGATTTGGATTTGCGCCGGGCAGCAATCGACGCGCTCGCCTCATTGGGTGGACGCGAGA
>JBLHKE010000806.1:0-3531 GCA_047619485.1 Verrucomicrobiales bacterium
GCGATAAACGCTAAGCTATCTGGTGATAGTGGGCGCTTTAGCAACGAAGACAGCGGGGATTTTATCAAGCTCCAGCCCGCATGAGGTTTTCGGAGGTGCCCTTTAATGGTGTTTTTCCGGCGATATGAGCTGGTATTACAAAACAGGAGGTGCCATTCAGGGACCAATCGAACGCGGCTGACTGGTTAGCCTTCTTCGCATGGGCGCGCTGACATCACAGGTGGAGGGGAGGTTAGCGAAAACCAATCGACTTGGCTGATTGCGCCGCAAGTGCCCGGCTTGATGTCCGAGGTCTTCGGCCAGCCAGCCCACAGCCCAGCAGCCCCTCCTACAACGGGGCAAGCGCCGACGACTCCTCCCCAAGTTCCACCAAGCGCTTCGATTCCAAATCCACCAACGGCAATCCCATCGCCACCCAACGCGATTCGTGCTAGCCAACGGTCGCACCGAAGCCCCCTCCCACGAGCAAAAAAAAGCCCACCCCACGCGAGGCGCGGGATGGGCTGTGGCAAAGAAGATTCGGCGACCGAGGCCACCAACTCCCCTCATTGAGTTCTAGTAGCGGTAGGTCTCTGGCTTGTAGGGTCCCTCGACCTTGACACCAATGTAGGCCGCCTGCTCTGCGGTGAGCGTGGTAAGCTTCGCGCCAATTTTGTCTAGGTGCAGTCGTGCAACTTCCTCGTCCAGTTCCTTCGACAGAACGGTAACACCGGGCTTGTTTGTCTCGCGGTTCTTCCACAGGTCAATCTGCGCGAGCGTCTGGTTGGTGAAGCTGTTGCTCATCACAAAGCTCGGGTGGCCAGTGGCGCAACCGAGGTTCACGAGGCGACCCTCGGCCAACATGTAGAGCTGGTGGCCGTCTTCGAAGGTGTACTGATCCACCTGCGGTTTCACTTCATCCTTCGTGACACCCTCGAGCTTGTTCAATGGATCCACTTGGATCTCATTGTCGAAGTGACCGATGTTGCAAACGATCGCCTGATCCTTCATCTGAGTGAGGTGCTCGAGGCGAATGATGTCGAAGTTACCCGTGGTGGTAACGTAGATGTCACCCCACCCGAGGGTGTCTTCGATCGTGAGGACGCGGAAGCCTTCCATGGCAGCCTGCAGTGCGCAGATCGGGTCAATTTCCGTGACCACAACCTGTGCTCCTTGGGCACGCAGCGCCTGGGCGCAGCCTTTGCCGACATCACCATAGCCGCAGACGACACCGACTTTGCCGGAGATCATCACGTCGGTCGCGCGCTTGATCCCGTCCACCAGCGACTCGCGGCAACCGTAGAGGTTGTCGAACTTCGACTTGGTGACGGAGTCGTTCACGTTGATCGTAGGCACGCGTAGCTTGCCCTGCTCGAACATTTCGTAGAGGCGGTGCACACCGGTCGTGGTCTCTTCGGAAACACCTTTCCAATCCTTCAGGTAGTTCGTCCACTTAATCGGATCCTCGGCATTGACCGACTTGAGGAGAGCTTTGATCACTGCTTCTTCTTCGCTGCTCGCTGGAGCATCCACCCACGAACGATCACCCTCTTCGAGGTCGGCTCCCTTGTGGATGAGGAGGGTCGCATCGCCACCGTCATCGACGATGAGCTCTGGGCCTTCGCCGTCTGGCCAGGTCAAGGCACTCATCGTGCAAGCCCAGTACTCTTCCAGCGTCTCACCTTTCCAGGCGAACACTGGGACGCCAGCTGCAGCGATCGCTGCGGCCGCGTGATCCTGCGTCGAGAAAATATTGCACGAGCACCAGCGAACATCCGCACCGAGATCGACTAGCGTCTCGATGAGAACTGCCGTCTGGATTGTCATGTGCAGCGAGCCCATGATGCGCACCCCTTTAAGCGGCTGCTCAGCAGCATACTTTTTTCGGGTTGCCATCAAGCCCGGCATTTCGTGCTCGGCGATGGAGATTTCTTTACGACCAAACTCAGCAAGGCTGATGTCGCGGACTTTGAAGTCTTGTATGATTTCTGTGGCAGTAGTCATTTTTCTTATTTTTGCTCGTGTTTTCTTGGTTTAGTCGGGTCAGGGTCGCATTAGCGGAACCTGACATATCATCGAATCAGGATACGTTGATATGTAATAGTCGGATTCCTTTTTTTCGTCAAGGCAGAAATCGGTTCGACGGTTCGATGATTGCAAACCCTCCCCGTCTCTTCAAAGTGCTTGGATGCGAACGATTTCCTTCCTCACTGTCTGCCTGCTTCTGCCAGCCTCGCTGTTTGCCGAAGACCGTGGATCTAAACGCAAAGCAGCCGCCAAGCGCTTCGAACTTCGGGTCGAAGAGGAGGGCTGGAAAGGCGCCGACCACATCAACCTCCGCGCCGTCTGCGATTCCGCCTGCAGCGAGATCACCGTGCATTTCTCTGGTAAGGAAAAGCTCGACCTCGAGCCCATCCGTATCCGCCACGACAAATCTGGGCCGATCGTTTTGTTCAAGCGGAGCCTGCGGGAGGAACTCGTCGTCCTGCTCAGTTCCAAGGGAACCTACTGGTCGCAGCACGCCTACCAGATCGCCCACGAATTCTGCCATATCCTGTGCCGGTTCAAAGAAGGCGATAAGACCAACCTCTGGTTCGAGGAATCGCTGTGCGAACTGGCATCGATCTACTCCCTCCGCCAGATGGCCATCACCTGGAAAAAATCGCCCCCCTATTCCAACTGGAAGAGCTACGCCGATTCCCTCAGGAGCTACGCCGAAGACGTCGAGAAAAAACACGCGCTCCCGGAGAACCAATCATTCGCTGATTGGTTTAGAAAAAACCGAGAACAGCTCACGGAGAAAGCGACCCAGCGCGAGCTAAACGGGATCGTCGCCGTCCAGCTCTTACCAATTTTCGAAGCCAACCCAGAAGCCTGGCAGACCCTCCCTTACCTCAACGTCGGCCGCGGCAAGGAGCAGCAATCGTTCAACGACTACCTCCGCGCCTGGCACGACAACACCCCTGAGGGACTCCGCGCCCATGTCGCCAAGATCACCAGGGAATTCAAGCTCTAACAAACCCTAAATCTGAATGGAATCTCTGCCATTCACGTCCAACAACTAGCAAGATATGAAAAGACGCCTATTCCTCCAGACCTCCCTAGCCTCGGCTCTCACCCTCCCCTCATTCGCCCTCACACCCGATAACCCATACCGGAAAAACATCGGTATCCAACTCTACACGCTCCGCGACCAGATCAAGAATGACACCGCGGCGACCATCAAGGCGGTCGCCGATGCCGGCTACAAGCAGGTCGAGCCATACGCCTCGCCCGAGACCCCCGCCATGCTAGCGGCAGCGAAGGAGAACGGGCTCGCAGTCAACTCATCCCACTTCGCCTGGGAGTCGGTCACCAACCCGACCAAAAAAGGCATCCCGCCGTTCGCCAAGATCCTCGAAGACTCGAAGAAAGCCGGGCTCACCCACCTCGTCGTCCCCTACCTGCACGCGCACAACCGCAAATCGAACGACGACTACAAACGTCTCGCCGATGTCTTCAACAAGGCTGCCGCACAGGCGAAGGAGGCCGGCATCCAGCTTTCCTACCACA
>JBLHKE010000807.1:0-3529 GCA_047619485.1 Verrucomicrobiales bacterium
TGGGGCTGGAGCCGTCGTCTGGTGCTGAAATAGCAGTGTTTTTAGGTTCGGTCGAGTATTTTGACCTGACGCCCCAGCCGGAGCACAATCACGAAGAACACGCGTCGGCAGTATCCAGCCTGTCTCAAAAATTCGAAATAGACCCCCAAAAATTCCTGATAGATTAGCTGCCGGTTTCTCCTGACACAACTCGGCCGCGCCGCTGGTCGAGCCAAGCGTTGCGCTTCCAACTTTTCTTCAATCAAGAGTTCTGACTTGGTAGAAGAGTCGGCGTGTTCCTTGCCCGATATTCCGATCAGTGAATATCGTTTCGTCTCCCTGGCTTGTAATGCCATCATCGATTTCGAACCACTGGGTCAGATCGGTTGAAAAGTCGAGGGCGTAGCTCGAACCGATTCTCGAATTCCAGGTGATCACGGCATCGTTACCATCATAGATGATCGAAGTGATGGCGAACGATCGTTGATCTGAAAATCCATCGACAAAGATGTTGTCGATATTTACCCCCTCGCCACCTTCGAGGGCATCGGTGCCAAACTGGAAACGCAGGGTCACAATCTGGTTTTCGAAGGCCGATAGGTCGAACACACCCTCGACGCTCTGGATGACCGACGGATCAATCGAGGAAAACCATGCGGTCGGGCCGAGTTCCGGCGATGAATCCGCGTGGACGGTGATCGCTCCATATTGAAGCTCGGATTCCGCAGTGGGAATGAGTAGACCGTTGGGTGGAGTGATCGGGCCATCGGTGCTTGCGAGCAGATTGAAGCCGTCGAAATCTTTCTCGACACCGCCAGTGAGGTCGAAGCGCAACTCCACTTCGCTGGCTCCGCGCAAGTCTAACTCCAGCTCATAGAACGAATAGCTCGGTAGTGGCGATGCGGCTCCTCCAAGCGGGCCGTAGGCCATCGAGTGCCCCATCATTGGTGTTCCGTTGCTCAGTGCGGTATGGGTGTCATTGATGCTGAACGCTCCAAAGATGGACTCATCAGGCCCGAGTCCGTCATCAAAGTCCTGGAAGAAAATCCCCCTTGGTAAGACTTCTGATTGGCTCGGGTTGGTGCCTCTCTCGAATTCCACCTCATCGTTCTTGCCATCGCCGTCTGCGTCACCGCCAGTCGCAAAGTCGCCCAGTGTGCCGAACA
Source organism: Verrucomicrobiales bacterium (assembly GCA_047619485.1). Lineage (GTDB taxonomy): Bacteria > Verrucomicrobiota > Verrucomicrobiia > Verrucomicrobiales > DEV007 > JBLHKE01. The sequence continues at coordinate 1,146 of JBLHKE010000807.1, forward strand.
TCAGTTCCCAGTTGTCGGGCAGCATGTCGTTGTCGGAATCTAGGACGACGGTGAAGGTGATCGGCATGGAGAAGTCGCCGCCGCCGCCGCTGCCCTGAACGCGCACGGTGTGCAAGACTCCATCGATGCCACTCAGCGCTCCTGATACCCGCAGCTCGTTTCCGGCAATGACGTAGAGGGCGTTGTTGGTATCACCATTACCCGCGACGAGAGATAGTGGCACTCCTTGGATCTCGGAATCGGATACGCTGCGCGCGCTGAGAATGCCGACGATGGTTCCGGCTGCGGCGCTAGAAACAACGGCGGGATCGTCTTCGGTCGGATAGGTGAGCTCCGGGTCAAGCGCGATCGCGGTGATCGTTTCCGGTATCAACGTGAGGATTTGAAAATTCATACCCATGTCAGAACTGGACGGCGACTGTTGGTGCATCGCGACCGCGACTGTCACCGCCGTGCCTCCAGGGAGCGAGAGGTCAGTCACGTCGAGCGTCACGGCCACGGTCTCGCTGCCAGTCCCTGTGGCGAGCAGGTTCCAGGTGTCGGCACCAGCTGGCATGTTGGAAGTGCGTCCGACTTCAACGCCATTGACGTAGATGATCGCCCCATCGTCGGTGATGCCGGTGAAGCGCAGGCCCGTGGCGTTCGCGGTTGGCGATACAGTGGTCCGGAAATAGGCTGAGAAGCGTTCTCCAGAGAGAGGCTCATTAAGTCCTCCACGACCGCCCCAGACGTTCGTGATGATCGCGCCTCCATCGATTGCGCCGTAGCCTAGTGGCGCGGCGCCCGACTGGAATGCTGGTCCGTCGTATCCCGCACCGCCAAGCTGCCAAGTCGTGTAGAAGTCAACATCAGTAGTCGTCGGATCGGCCGGCGTGAACACGCCTCCTCCATTGTCGGGCGCGTAGAGCAAATATTCCCAGTCGCTGCCGCTGGGCAGGACTTCTTCACCGACGACTTGGGCTCCCGCGTTGGGAGGAAGGAGGATCGCCGCCACCAAGGCGATTGCGGCGGAGAGGCTTCGGCGATGAGGATGATCGGAAGTAGCAATCATGATGGTAGGTTTTTGGAGGCAAGTCGGAAAACGCTTGGGTGATGCTCGATTCTCTTTTGTCGTGACCCACATGTCTAGGTTGAATTTCTCACCGTCTAAGGTCAAAGATTGATACGGAAATTTGATGGCTAGGTCGAAGGGTTTGCTAGCAATCGGTGATCCGCGTCGATAGGTTGACAAAACTGTCTCGCCACGGAAGACCGTGATTGGAACCTTGTCTCACCGCTATTTCCCCCCCTCAAATCCCTCGTCGCTGGTGCGGTGGCTTTGCTGCTCTCGATCGCCGCCTTGAGAAGGCGCCGAGTTTGACACCCAGCATGGTGCAATTAGTCAGCCGAACCAGAAAACGCGGGTATTCCAGCACGAGATGATAGCCTTGCACCCTACGGGAGAAAGGGGGGCAGGCGTCCTGGTTCAGGAGGGGGATCTGTGGCAGGAACGAACGTGTGTTTGTGTTTGATTGGACCGAATTATGAGTTTTGTCACGCAATGATATCGTGGATCACTTTTCCATGCACATCGGTCAGGCGGAAATCGCGGCCGGCGTAACGATAGGTCAGGCGTTCGTGGTCTAGTCCAAGGAGGTGTAGCATGGTGGCGTGCAGGTCATGCACGCTGACGGGATTTTCGACTGCCTTGAATCCGAACTCGTCAGTTGCTCCGTATACGGTTCCTCCTTTGATCCCACCGCCAGCCATCCAGACGCTGAAACCGTAATGATTGTGATCCCGGCCGAGTTTCGATTTGCCACCAGCGAGTTCGACGGTCGGAGTGCGGCCAAATTCGCCGCCCCACAGAACTAGGGTGTCCTCCAGCATTCCGCGTTGTTTCAAGTCGGTCAGTAAAGCTGATATAGGTTGATCAATCTGCTCCGCATTTGTGCGATGGGTGGCCTCAATTTTTTCGTGATTATCCCACGGTTGACCTTTGCCGTGCCAGAGCTGCACATAGCGCACTCCGCGTTCGAGCAGGCGTCTTGCGATGAGGGTTTGCCGTCCGTGCACTTCAGTGCCGTAGGCTTCGCGGATATACTTGGGTTCGTTTGAAATATCGAAGGCGTCGCTGGCTTCCGATTGCATGCGATAGGCCAATTCGTAGGACTGGATGCGGGCGTTTAGCCGGTCATCGAGACGTGAAGCTTTGTGGCGGTTGTTCCATCGCTCGAGCAGATCGAGCTGTCGTCGTTGATCGGCATCACCAAGTTGCGGGTGATCTATGTTTTCGATCAAGCGACTGATCTCCTGCTGATTCGAATCAATATACGTTCCCTGATAAGCTCCGGGTAAAAAAGCGGACTGCCAATTTTCGCTGCCTTTGATCGGTAAACCGCCAG
>JBLHKE010000808.1:0-3528 GCA_047619485.1 Verrucomicrobiales bacterium
GGTGGATGAACAGAGCTCGCGTCCGGATTTTGCGATGTTGGTGTATCCTTGGAATGTCGGTGACAACAAATCTGCGAAGCTGATGGAAGCGATCAAGATTGGCAAATCAGCGCCGCCGACTTTTTTGGTGCACACAGACGATGATCACTCATCAGCGCTCGGGGCGGCTTCGATCTACATGGAATTGAAGAAGGCAGGTTTGTCGGCGGAGCTGCACATCTATCAGAACGGTGGGCACGGCTACGGGGTACGTGAGCGCGAGGGCTCGGTGATCGGGACTTGGAAAAATCGCGCTGCGGATTGGCTCAAGGTGCGTGGGATTGGAGCGGTGCCGAAGCAGGCTGCTGCGGCAGCGGTGGTGCGTCCGCTGACTCCACTTGTGGCGAAGCTCAAACAGACGCTGGATCTTAGCAAGAAGAGGCTCGTGAAGCAGGATTTGGCGACTTTTAAATCGGCGCTAATGCTTTATAGACTCGAAGCAGGCATGTTCCCATCGACGGAGCAGGGGCTCGGTTCACTAACCCAGAAGCCAACGCTTGGGAAAGTTCCGGGGAGGTGGACTCAGGTTTTGAAGGCGGAGCAATTAGACCCGTGGGGCAACGCCTACGGCTATCGATTTCCACCCACTCACAGCAAAGCCGACCCAGATGTCTGGTCGATGGGGCCAGATGGGAAGCTCGGAACTGGGGATGATCTCGGCAATTGGGAAAAGTAGTAGTTTTTTCCCAACTCGTCGGTGTTAGGCCATCAGTTCTGCGAGCGGGCCGTCTTGGTCAATCGCCTCACCGAGGCCGAGATCCTTGTCGCCGTAGCGATCATCCGGCATACCGGCGGCGTGCAGCAGCGACATGTGGAAGTTAGCGAGTGTGCGGTGGCCGGGCTGGTTGTAGCTCGGGTAGTGGAGGTAGCGACCGGTTTTGAATTGCTTGTTGAGGTTGCCTAGCACCAGTAGCGGCATGTTCTCGTAACCGGTGTGGTGCTGGCTTCCGGCGTCGCTAAGGAAGACGATTGCAGTGTTGTCGAGCATGGTGCCATCGCCTTCTGGCACCGCCTTTAGCTTGGTGGCTAGACTTGCGATGAGATCCATCTGGTAGGTGCGGATGAGGTCGCGCATCTCGCGCCCCTGTTTCCAATTCGATGCGAAACGGTCTTGTTGCCCTTCGATGTCGGCGGTGTGTCCGATTTCGTGGAGTGAGATTTTCTTCATGCGCTCGTGGTCGAATCCCTGGTAGCGCACCTCGAGTTGGTCGGCGCGGATGGTAATAGAGTTGGTCAGCCCAGTGATTAGAGAGGCGGCGGCTAGATCAAAATGAGCCTCGAGCCGGTGGGTCTCGATCTCTGAGGTGAATTTGTCATTTAGAGGCGGCGCGTGTCGGCTGAGTGTGTCTGCCATCTTGGTGAGTTTGACTTCGCGTTCCCGCAGCGCCTCGAACCCGTGCAGGTAGTGATCGAGTTTGTCCTTCTCGGTCGAATTGAGTGATCGCTTGGCGCGTTTGACATCATTGACGAGGAAATCCATCAGGTTGCGATTCACCTCGGTCTCGATCTTCGCCGTGTCGCCGGTGAGCACGGTGCCGAAGATGTCTTTGTAAGCGAGCATCGCGGAGACATAGGCCGGGGTGCGGGTGTTTTTTCCCTGGGCGGAGACGTTGAGATAGCGGAACAATTCACCCGGTTTGGTGCCGATGTGGAACGCTAGGTGTGGGAAGATACCAGGAGAATTTTTGGCGAGAGTGATGTCGAGGGTCTCTTTGCGTGGTGGTGCGTGGTCGCCCGAAGCGTAGGCGCCGAGCACGCCGTAGTGACCGCCGTGTGGTCCCTTGCAAATCTTGCTGGAGAGCCCCTGGATGATGGTGAGTTGGTCTTTGAACGGTTCCAGCGCGTTCATGCTCGGGTTGAGCTTGAGGTCGGTGAGTGGGCGGTCGATGAGCTTCTCGGCTTTGAATTTGTCAGCTCCGAGTTCTTCGAGACCTCGGGGCATGATTCCAAACGGGCGCAGGCCATTGCCACGCATGACGAACACGAAGCGTTTCGGGAGTAGCGAAGCGTCGCCAGTGGCGTGCGCGCGGATCTGTTGGAAGAAGGGCGCGAGTGCGAGCGCGGTGCTGGAGGTCTTGAGGAAGCGGCGGCGGCTGTTCATTTTTTGCTCAGGTTGAGGATTGGGAACCACGAATGGACACGAATTGGCACGAATGAAGGATGCTTCGGTTTCATAAATTCGTGTTCATTAGTGTCCATTCGTGGTTGGATCTTTTCTGTAGAGGAAGGAGTCTGAGCTGAGGAGCGAGATTAGCATCGCCTTGAAGCTACCTCCGTTTTCCACGTAGGCATGATCGGCGGCGATCAGGGTGGGGGAGTCGTCTAGGGTTTCGTTGCGACCCATCCAGTAACGGAAAGCGTGGCGGATGAAGGACTGTCTGGCGCGATCGGATCTTGCGAGCCGGCGGCTGAGGTCGATGGCGCCGTTGACTGGGCCATCGAGTGTTGGGTCGCCGGTGCCGCGGAGTTCGCCGCTCGAGTCGACCGGTTTACTCTCAGGTTTTGGTGCGATCTGTGCAGCCAGACGGTGTTCGAGGTCTTTGATTCGGCGCTGCTGTTCGGCGTCGGTGAGTTCTGACCAGCGTTTGATCTCCGAATTCCAACGTTTCACATCGGACTCGTAGTGGCGCTTGGCGGCAGGGTAGTTCTCGATGCGCTCCTCGGGAGGTTTTAATCCGGCGAGCACCTGTTCGGCTGCAACAATTTTTGCAGCGCGTTCCCCGGCGTCATAACTGCGCCAGTCCTTCAGCTCTTTCTGCCAATTCTCCTTCTGGCCATCGTATTGGCGCTTTGCTTTGAAATAGGCATCGGCGTCACCGAGGACGATCTGTTCGCGGAACCTGCCGAAGTCGTCGAAGGATTCGAATGCCTCGCCGAGCGGGTTCATCTTCTTGTGGCAGCGCCAACATTGTTCCGCGCGCACGACATCCAATCTCTCGCGCAGGGTGCGATGGGGGTCGTCGGGGACCTTGGCGTCGACTCCGATCGGCACTTCGGGCACGAGGTCGGCCAGAAGGTGTTCGCGGATCCATTTGCCGCGGCGGATTGGGTCGTTGTCGAAATTTCCGCTGTGGGCGACGAGCCACGCGGGGTGGGTGAGCATGCCGGCGCGCTGGTTCTCTGGAAGCTTAACGAATTCGCCTGGTGCACGGCGGATGGCGTCAGCGCGTCTTCGGTCGAGGTTGTAAGCGCTCACGTGGCGGGTGTCGATGCCTGGCCAGCGGCCGTCTTTGGCGATCTCTGCGAATTGGTCGCCATACTTTCGTTGCATGTGTTCGAGGCTTTTCTTGTTTTTACTCTCGAGCAGATTTTTGAGGCGATCCTGGTTCGAGTAGTCCATCGGGTACTCGTTTGTGGTGAGCAATTCTGCGAGCACGTCCTGATCGCGTTCCAAAATCGCGAGCACCAGCATGTCGGCGTCCTTGCGAAGCCGGTTGGCATGGTGATCACCGTTGCGCTGCTGGTCTTTGAACACGTCGACGACCGCGG
>JBLHKE010000809.1:0-3525 GCA_047619485.1 Verrucomicrobiales bacterium
CTGAAAAAGAGCGGTCTGCGGGACAGCGCGCGTGGCCGTGGATTGCCCTCGACTTGGTTTCCGATTCCACTCATCGGCATCCCCATCGACCACGTGCTCGTGTCACCGGAAATCCAGATTCTCGATCGCAGGGTTGGCGGCGACGTCGGCTCAGATCATCGCGCGGTGATCGTCGAGTTCCGCATCGGGGGATGAGTGTGGCTTAGCTGGAATCGCGCTAGCTTAAGGAGATGCGTCGGTAGAATGGTAGTCCCAAGAATAGTAGAGAGCTGTTCAAACTCCTCAATCAGGGGAATTCCAAGGCCCAAGCCGGAGGTCTTGAAAGCCAGTCGTCAGTCAGCCGTAACTTCGATTTTGAAATCGAAGCCCATCATGCTCGGACTTCTGGCTTAGGCACTGTTCTTCGATTTTGAAATCGAAGGGACGCCATCGCCTGCGGCGACTGGATTCCCCTACAGCCTCCCGGCGCCGGTGGTTGCACGGCTACTTGCTTTAAAAACTCGGTTTACTTGTCTAATGCGAGCCAAGAAACGTCTTTAAACTCGTGCCATTCGGCTTAGCTGGCCGGGAAATCGCACTCGATTCTTTCCGCTAGAGCGCTAAAGATACGCGAGTATGAGTTTGTCGTTAGTCCATCAACCAGAGATCCCAGCCTGTCCGTTCCTCCCACTACCGGAGAGACCGCTTGGTCCGGCGACCACGCGTTCGCTGGGAAAAGACCGTGGCCCCGCCTTCTACGAGGCGGCGTTGAACTACGGTCACTCACTCTGGCTGCGCGGTTTACCGGCGCGGGGGATTCTGTTGCTGAACCGGGCGATGGGTTGCGATCTGACTGGCGAGGAGGAGATTGTCCAACGCTGGCCGATGCCTTACGAAGCGATGGTGTGGATCCTGCAGAGCCGCAAGATCGAAGACTTCATTGGCAACCCACGTCGCCACTGGCAGCATCTGGCGACACGCATGGTCGAACCGCGCAAAGAACTGCGCACCGCTCGTGCCTGGGCCTGCTGGTATCTCTCGCGGCTGGTGCTTCCTGATTACCCCGCGGATGAGCTGCAAATCGAACGCGAAGGCGTGACTGAACCGAGCGTCGAGAAGATCGAGAGCTGGATCGAATTGATGGGGCTCCCCGGTGAACTGGATGTGTGGCAGCGCTCCATCTTGTTGACGAAGTGATTGCCTGCCGCGCTTGAGACCCATTGGTGGAAGTGCTTTGCGCCGAGCGACACTGTCGCATCTCATGAATTGTGATGATGCCGCGCGAGTGGTCAGACAAGCGGTCGCCCCGATTCGAGCTAGTCCACCTTCTTGCGAAGCTGCCAGAGCGAGCTGAGCATCTTGGTCGCTTGCGAAAGGGTCAGTTTTGTCCCCGGCGTTTCGGTCCATGAAATGGAGATCTCCTTGATTTTGACGCCAGCTTTGAGGAGATGGATCGTCAGGTCGATGTCGAAACAATAGCGCAACTCGGTGAGATGCTCACGGATCTGGTGATACGGTTCTGCGGGGATGAATTTGAACCCGCACTGCGTATCGTTGACTGGAAGTTTGAAAAACATCCGCGTGATCCTGCGGAACAGGAGACCCAGCCACTTGCGGATCAGCGTGCGTTTGATTGACTGGTCGTCGTCGTGGAGTCGCGCGGCGTAGAGGCACTCTCCGGCCTCCAACCCTGGAATCTGCTGGACTACTCTTGCGACCTCCGAGGCGCTCACGGCGCCATCGGCATCGACGAAGCCAATGTGAGCGAAGCCTTCGCCCTGACTCGCGTCCCAGCCAGCGTAAACGGCACCACCTTTACCAAGGTTGCGCTCGAGAATCAGAGGCTCTTGGAGAAAGGCGTGACGCTCGCGCAGCTCTGCGACCAGATCTCTTACCACCTTCTGCTCGGCAGAACCCGATCCATCGTCCACCACTCGGATCGCCAGTGAGTCACCATCCAACCCGGCCACGGCCTCGCACAATTCCGGCAGGAACTTGGGCAGGCGCCGGCTCTCGCGAAAGGCGGGGATGACCAGCAGGGTTGGGCGGGGGCTCGACGGCATGCGTCCGCGACCCTACCAGAGATTTCGCCGCCAGGGTAGCGATAATCGGGCTTGTCATCGGGGCGCGTGTTTCTATGTTTGCACATCCTAACCATGGAAGAAGAACTCGGCATTCAATTCGAAATTTTCCCCAGCGACGCTCTGGAGAGGTACCACCTTGAGGGGAAACTGCGCGTGGTCGGCCAGCAGGTGCTACTGCATTACAAAAACCGCGAGCGGACGTTTACCCGCGAACAGAACAAGCTGGTTACCATTGAGTTGGCACTGGCTGACATCGAGACGCTCAACCTCGATAAAAAATGGTGGGGACTGCGCGGGGCAACACTCACGCTCAAGGTGAAAGACCCACGCAAACTGGAGAAAATGTCGGGTGCCACGCTCGGCGAAGTCGTCATGTCGATCCCGAAAAAATCGATCCCTGACGCGGAGAAATTTTTATCCCTCATGGACTACAAAATTTCTGAGGATGCCCTCGAGCGCTCGCGCGAGCGCCTAGAGGATCTCGGGGTGAAATAGTTTTCGATGAGCATCAGCAAGCCAATCCGATTCCGTCCACTCTACATGCAGCGTGTGTGGGGCGGCCGCTCCCTCGAGGCGGTCTACGGGCGTGAGCTGCCAGCGACGGAGGTTCCGTTTGGCGAATCGTGGGAACTGGTCGACCGGCCGGAAGCGCAGAGCGTGGTCGATGGCGGGGAACTAGACGGTCTCTCACTCCACGATCTCTGGAGTGATCACCGCGATGCGATTTTTGGCAGAGGGGAAGGGGAGCGATTCCCGCTCCTAGTAAAGGTTCTCGACGCACGTGAAAAGCTATCGATCCAGGTCCACCCACCTGCAGGCGTTGCCGAGGCACTCGGGGGCGAACCGAAGACAGAGATGTGGTACATCGCCGATGCGGAACCGGACGCAGTCCTTTATGTCGGACTAAAGTCTGGTGTCTCCAAAGAGGATTTCGTCGCGGGCGTTGCGGCCGGAACCACCGAGAACCAGGTTCACCAGGTCGCCGCGAAGAAGGGCGAGTCTATTTTCATCCCCAGCGGCCGCTTGCATGCGATCGGGGCTGGCTTGCTCATCTATGAGATTCAGCAGAATAGCGATACGACCTACCGCGTCTTCGATTGGAACCGTGTGGGGCTCGATGGCAAACCACGCGATTTGCACGTGGATGAATCGATCGCCTGCATCGACTTTGAAGACATCGAGCCAGGGATGGACTCGCCTGATGGAGAGCTCCTCGCCGAGTGTCCCGAGTTCCGTGTCGAGCGCTGGGAGTTGAATGAGGAACGGGAAGCTGCCCCGGAAGGGCAGTTTGCAATCATCGCCGTGGTGGAAGGCGACGTGAACTGCGGCAACCAATCGTTCGTCTCTGGGGACTTTTTTTTGATCCCAGCATCTGGCTCCGGCTCCATCGGACCACGCGATGGACAAGCCATCATCCTCCGCACGACCATCCCTTAGGGGAAAGCGAAAAATAAAGGATTAA
>JBLHKE010000810.1:0-3519 GCA_047619485.1 Verrucomicrobiales bacterium
AGCATGAAGCTTGGTCGGAGCGTCGAGTGGGACGGTGCGAATGAGAAGATCGTCGGCGACGAAGAGGCGAACAAGCTGCTGCGCCGCGAGTATCGCGGGGAGTGGGAGTATCCGGTGTAAGAGGTGTAAGAGGTGTAAGAGGTGTGGCGCAGGACTGCCCATAGGCGTTGGGAGAAAAAGGGCGCAGCCATGCAGCGTAGCCTTTAGGTTGCGTCAGAATCGACAGTCCCGCCTGCGCATGGCCAGTGCTCCCGACGACACGCCATGTCCCGTTGGATTCCGTTCGCGCACTGGCCATCAGAAAATGGGATCGCTCCGGCGGACGCTTCCTAAAGGATACGCTACGAGGTTTCAAACTCCGTCGGGCTTGCGGAGGAAGGTTCGAGGTGGGAGGATGAATCCCATGCGATCGTTCTTCCTCTTCTTTCTAAGCCTAAGCATTTCAGCCTTCGCGGAGAAACCGCACATCGTCCTGGTGATGACGGATGACCAGGGCTATGGCGAGACCGGCTACTACGGCCACCCGGTGTTGAAGACCCCGAACCTCGATGCGATGGCGGCGAACGGGCTGCGGTTGGATCGATTCTACGCTGGGGCGCCGGTCTGTTCCCCGACTCGGGCTAGCGTCCTGACCGGGAGATCGAATCAACGCACCGGCGTCGAGAGCCACGGCTATGCTCTGCGCCTGCAGGAAAAAACTCTCGCCCCCGCGCTGCGTGAGGCTGGGTATGCGACGGGGCATTTTGGCAAATGGCACCTGAACGGTTTGCGTGGGCCGGGTGTGCCTGTGTTGAAAGGGGATGCGCACGGGCCGGGGAAATTTGGATTCGATACCTGGCTATCCGTCACGAATTTTTTCGATCTCGATCCGATCATGAGTCGCGGGGGGGAGTTTGAAGAATTTGCTGGAGACTCCTCGGAGATCATCGTCGCCGAGGCATTGAAATTTATTGAAAAGCAGGCAGGCGCGGGGAAGCCGACCTTCTCGGTGATCTGGTATGGGACGCCGCACAGCCCGTTCCGGGCGAGTGATCAGGATCGCGCCCCGTTTGCCAATCTCGATGAGGGTTCGGCGAACCACTATGGGGAACTGGTGGCGATGGACCGGAGTATCGGCGCGCTACGTGATGGACTGCGCGGCCTCGGGATCGAGAAAGATACCCTGATCTGGTTCAACAGTGACAACGGCGGGCTTCCAAAAATCAAGCCAGGGGCGGTGGGGGACTTGCGTGGTTTCAAGGGCAGCGTCTACGAAGGCGGCCTGCGCGTGCCGGCGATCGTTGAGTGGCCAGCGGCCATCAAGCCGCGTGTTAGCAAATACCCGTCGTGCACGATGGATATCTTTCCGACCATTGCTGAGATCGTCGGCCTCCCCGAGTCTTCGTTTCTACAGCCGCAAGATGGGGTGAGCTTGCGTCCGCTGTTCGGTCGCGAGTTGGGGCTGCGTTCGAAGCCGATCCCGTTTCGTCACACTGGGCGGACGGCTTTGATCGACAACGATTACAAGTTGATCCGTCTGGGTAATGACAGGGGAAAGGGAAAGGGCAAAAGTCCGAGCCTTGAACTCTACGACTTGGCGGCAGATCCTGGTGAGGTAAACAACCTGAGCGATTCCAAACCAGAGCGGCTGAAATCAATGCAATCGCTGCTGGAGACTTGGAGCGAGTCGGTCGATGCCAGCGTAGCCGGCAAAGATTATCTAGAGGGCAAGGTGAGATCCGGGCATCCATCGCCTCGGTTTTGGACAGAGTTAGAGGACTACAAGCCCTTCTTTGACGAATGGAAAAAGCGCCCGGAATACCGTTCGCGATTGAAGTAGTAGGGCTTCAATTGGGGCTGCATTAATCGACTAAGTTATATTAAACTGAAAAATGAGGAGATATGATGACAAAGAGCCTTTTTGAGAGTGAGGCTGAGGGCGCCGGACTGAGGGTGGAGTTGCTACTGCAACAGCTTCCCTGACTGGTCGACATCAGCCCGCTAGTCGCATCGTCACCCAGTGAACTACGTTTGAAGCAGGTGCCGGTGGGTAATGTCTCCAAGTTGGACCCAAAGGTGACCGTGATCACCACGGACGAAATATTGCCTCAGGCGAATGCTGGACGCCTGTGGGAAAACTCGATGGAGATGCGCTTCGCTCCGCTTGCCGATCCGGGGGTGCTGCTCTCTCGGTTTGAAACGACCCATCGCCAGTTCGTGGTGTTTGCCGAGAGCCTTGAGGCACCTCTACAAAACGGTGGGATGCAGAGCAGGCGCAACGGTGAGTGGCAGAAGCTCGGACATGATTGGAGCAAGTCTGGTTTCGATACCAAGCCGGATTATCCGGTGGTCGGGGTGACGCGGAAAGATGCGGAGCAGTTCTGCGGGTGGTTGACTGAGGTCAGCCGTGAGACGGGCGAGATCCCGTTGCAGGCTCGCTTCCGATTGCCGACAGATTTTGAATGGGGGAGCGCTGCTGGATTTCAGGAGCACGCCGATGCTGACGCCGAATGGGAGGGCGCAAATCACAGCGCGGCACGTTGAGGCGAGCGAGGGATTGCGAATCGCGGAGGGGGGCGCTGCGGCCGTCGAAGGTTTGAACGTGGTCGGCCAAGGCGAGTCGGTGGGGCAATTTTTCGACATGGCTGGCAATGTCCTCGAGTGGTGTGCCGAACTTGGGGATGATGGGTCGGATCTCGCTCGAGGCGAGCGGAGGAAATTCTTCCCAGGCGGAACGTCCCGGCAGGATATCGGGTTTCGGGTGGTGCTTGATCTCGGCAATCCCGAGCAAATTGATCTCGGAGTGTTGCTGGCAGAGGGAGAGTGGGATGCGGGGCGCGAGGCGGCACTGCTGAGCGCTTTTGATCCTGACAATGATTTCGCACGGGAAGCTGGAAGGGCTCTGCTGGAGGCTCGCGAGAGACCGATGACCGATGACCGATGACCGATGACCGATGACCGATGACCGATGACCGATGACGAACGCGCCAAGAACGACGTGAGTTTCACCGGGCTACATGGGGAATACCGCTACCAGTTAGTGCGACTGCCGCTGAACTGGGGGCAGGCGCGCCGGTTTGCCGCGGATACTGATGGACGACTTGCGGGTGGCGACGATGTCGGCTTGCTGCGCTGGCTTGCGAAAATCGACGGGGGCCATCCGGTGTCGATGTGGCTTGGCGCACGCCGGACCGAGGATGGCTGGCTCTGGGAGGATGGGCAATCGCCGAAAGACGTGCCGTTGCCGGAAGTGGAATCGCTGCACCAGCGGCTGTTGCTGACGGGCGATGACGACCTCGCAGCGGTCGATAGCGAAGAGCGTCATGCCTTTGTGATCGAGTGGGTCGATGAGAAACAGGATGAGGTTGAAAGTGCGGTGGCGGAGGCTCGCTAGCGGAGGCTCGCAAGAGGGTGCACGGAGTTGCACTCCGTGGATGGCTGCTCAATCACTCTCCCTGCGCTATCTGCCGTAGACTCCATCATCAGTCTGTTCGGTCGCTCGATTGCGAGTCCAAAAGAAGAACAACGAACCCTTCTCCT
>JBLHKE010000811.1:0-3518 GCA_047619485.1 Verrucomicrobiales bacterium
CACCCTTCTCGTACGATTCCCAGTAGAGATATGGCGCGCTAAGCTGGTTTTTTTCACCTTTCAAAGTCGGCAGGAACGAGAGCGAATCACGCCCGTCTGGAACCGGTGCGCCGGCGATCTCGCAGGTGGTCGCCATCACGTCACCGAAGTAGGCCGGGCGTGATGACCTGCTGCCGGCAGGGATCGTCCCCGGCCAGCGTGCGATGGTCGGCACGCGGATCCCTCCATCGGTGAGGTCGCGCTTGATGCCGCGCACCGGGCCATTGGCATTGAAGAACTCCATGTTGTTGCCGCCCTCCTGGTGCGGACCGTTGTCGCTGGTGAAGAGGATGAGCGTGTGCTCGTCGATCCCCCAACCCTTCAACCGCTTGATGATCTCGCCGACGTAGCCGTCCATGCGCGTGATCATCGCCGCCTGCCCCTTGTCGGGGTTCGGCCAGTCCTTATTCGCGTAGGGGCCGTAGTCGGGCACCTCCTGGCCGTCGCCGGTGCCGCGTGTCGCCTCGTTGTTGGCGTGCGGCATGTTGAGCGCGAGGTAGAGGAAAAATGGCTCACCCTTTTTCTGCTCCAACCACTTGTAGGTGCGCTCCATGACCAGGTCCGGCACGTAGTCCAGCTTGGTCTCTGCAGAGGCCCAGCCAGCACCGTCATCGCCGCGCTTCTGTTGATTCCGCATCGCCAACCACTCTGGCGCATAGCGGTTGCGTAGCTTCACTTTTTGGTATTGGTCGATGATGAACTCTGGATAGAAATTGTGTGCGTGGCGCTGGTTGAGGTAGCCGTAGAAATCGTCGAAGCCATGCTTCATCGGATGCCCGACCGAACCGAGTTCGCCCAGCCCCCACTTGCCGAATAGCGCGGTGGCGTAGCCGGCCTTTTTCAATTCCCCCGGCACGCTGATGGCGCCTTTCTGCAAGGTCTGCTTGTCCGCACCACTTGAGTTGCCGCGCACCCAGCAGTGCCCCATGTGCAGCCCTGTCATCAACACGCAGCGGCTCGGGGCACAGACGGTCGCGCCGGAGTAAAAATCCGTCAGGATCATGCCTTCGGTCGCCATTTGGTCGAGGTTCGGCGTCAGCACGTGCTTGCTGCCGAAACAGCCGAGGTCGCCATAGCCGAGGTCGTCGGCGAGCACGATGATGATGTTCGGTTTGCGCTCGGCTGCGACCGCCAACGGGACGGATGTCAACAGCGTCGCGACGAGAATCGGGAACGATAAAAAAATGGATCTGCGCATGGGTTAAGGATGTCCCCAGCCGCAGATGCGCGCAAGGATTCTAACCAGCGACCGCCTCGAGCTCCTGGCCCGACTTCTCGACAATCATTTCCCCGCAGTGCTCTTTGAATTCCGACGTGTGCGGCGCTACCCGATGTGCCTCGAAGGTCTCGGCACTCGCCCAGCTCTCCAGCACGGCGAACTCGCCCTCTGATTCAGAAACGCAGAACGCTGCGTAGTGCACGCAGCCAGTCTCCAGCTTCGATGCGACCTCGAGCCGTGCCAGGGCCTCACGGAATCCCGCAGCATTCTCTAGTCTGACTTTAAACTGAATCCATTTGGTAACCATGCGCATGCGATACCCCCCGGAAGCATGATTGCAAGGCTCGGTGATTGGCAAAGTGCAAGGATTTATCTAGCCTGTAGCGTCCGCGCTTTCAATTGCGAGTGCTGGGGCTATACTCGCGCCCATCGTAATGCACACCTCAAGCCTCCAGCCTTTTATCCTCAAGCTCACCCTCGCGGTGATCGCCCTCGGAGCCGTCTCGTGTGCCCCTCACATCACCCGCAAACCTTTTGATGACCCGGCTCTGCAAGGCGATATCAACAAACAGAGATCGGGAGATTCGGAGCGCGGTTTTTCTTATTGGAAAGACAAGGATGCCAAGGGCGTGCTGAACGTGAAAATCGACCTCAGCGAGCAGGCGGCCTATATCTTCCGTGGCGATACTCAGGTCGGCCGCTCGCGGATCGCCACCGGACGGCAGGGGCACAGCACGCCTACAGGTTCTTTCACCATCATAGAAAAAACCGCCGACAAGCGCTCAAACCTCTACGGGCAGATCGTCGATGCCGACGGCGATGTCGTCAAAGGCGACGCGGATTCCCGGCTCGACAAAGTCCCAGAGGGTGGACAATTCATCGGGGCGAGCATGCCCAACTGGATGCGCCTCACCAACCGTGGCATCGGCATGCACGTCGGCCCGATCCCGAACCCCGGGAGCCCTGCGTCCCACGGCTGCATTCGTATGCCGCAGCAGATGGCCGAGTTGCTCTTCACCCACTCGGAGCTCGGCACCCCGGTCGAGATCGTGCCGTAGCGAGGCGCATATTCTTACCAGAACGGAGGGTATCCGTGTTAGTATTCAGTCACTATGAAGACTGAAAACCCCTCTAGTTTCTCCGCCGGACGTCGCCACCTGATCAAGGGACTCGGCGCTGTGGCAGCCGTGCCATTCGCGATTCCCGCCTTCACCCGGGCGGCGCCGAACGGCAAACTACAACACGCTAGCATCGGCGTCGGCGGCATGGGTGGCGTTGATCTGAAGAATATCCTCAACCACGCCGGCACTGAGGTCGTCGCCCTCTGCGACGTCGACAAGAACAACCTCGACCGTGCTGCGAAACTGGTGCCGGGTGCAAGACTCTACACCGACTGGCGCGAGATGCTCGCCAAGGAGGGCGACAAGATCGATAGCGTCAACGCGGCGATCCCTGACCACATGCACGCAGCGGTCGCAATGACCGCCTTGCGCGCGGGCAAGCATGTCTATTGCCAGAAACCGCTCTGCCACGACGTCGCCGAGGTACGTGCGCTCACCGAACTCTCGGTGGCCTCCGGAAAAGTAACTCAACTCGGGACGCAACACGCCTCTGGGTTTGGTGATCGCATGACCGTCGAGCACCTGCGCAATGGGGCGATCGGAAAGATCAAACACGTCTACCTCGGCAGCAATCGGACTGGCGCAAAACCGTATCGCCTCGAGGGACCACGACCCGAGAAGACCGAGACGCCACCCGCGCATCTCGAATGGGATCTGTGGCTCGGCACCGCGCCCGAGCGTGGATTTTCTCCCACCATTTACCACCAGATGAAATGGCGCGCGTGGCAAGATTTCGGCACCGGCTGGTCAGGTGACATCGGTTGCCACATTTTCGATGCGGTGTGGAAAGGCCTGCAGATCAAAGAGGCGCCCAAGAGTGTCATCGCCAAGGTACAGGACTCGTGGAAGAACGACGCCAAGCGCCGCGCGGACGTCTGGCCACAGGCGGATCACATGACCTGGGTTTTCCCAGGCAACGAGGCCACCGAGAAAGACGAGATCACCTTCGAGTGGTTCGATGGCGATTTCTACCCGCCGAAAGAGGTGATGGATCTGTATCCGGGCGAGCGATTCCCGGAGGAGTTCGCGATGCTGATTGGCACCGAGGGAGCATTGCTCCTGCCACACGGCTCCGGGCCGCAGCTGTTGCCAAGGGAGAAGTTCAAAGCCGTCCCGCGTCCGCAGTTAGAGAAGCGCAA
>JBLHKE010000812.1:0-3517 GCA_047619485.1 Verrucomicrobiales bacterium
CTATTCTCAGGGCGCCTATTAAGAAGATTGAGCCCAGTTTGGGTTTCGCCCATGCTGGGTACAGACGAGGGGCTGAATCGGAACTGCCAACAGGCTCAGAATTCGATATGGAAGTGAACGCTCTTTCATGAAGAAGACAAAAAGGCGCATCCCTAGGAGCCTGTCGGACTTACCTGATCCGGCAACAATCGTTTTAGAATTCGCCCAAATCCACCCTCCGCTTTGGCGAATATTCCAATATACTCCTGCATCGGACGGCGGATTATGACTGAATTCTAAAACGTTTTGCTCGAAATCATCTAAGTCCGACAGACTCCTAGCAGATTGATAACCAATTGCGGGATAGTCATTCTTGCGGCTACGGCTTACTGGGGTTCATTCGGAGTCTATTATTCGCATACCTTTTTCGGGTCTAATACGAGCGGCTCAGAAACATTCGATGTGATTTACGCTCCCGTAGACAAGCTGGCCACAGGTTCCGAGATCTACTTCGACTATCTTGATTGGTGCTGCTCATTTTATAAACAGTACGACAAAGCATTTGTCGACTCGACGCGGAAAGGGTTATTTCAATACTAGCAAACACCTTTGATAATGCGGGTCTGCTTGTCGAAGGCGGTGCTTGGGACGATGATGCTGACGTGGGGGTGGTGTTGGTGCCGGCACCGGCGGATACAGATGTGGGAGGAGGCTGGTGAAGCCTCCGCTGCCGCCGAGCTTGGTCTGGAGAGCGTCCTAGAGGGTGGTAGGGCTGTGGTTTAGGGATTTGCCGATCATCGTGATCAAAGGCCGACCGACCGGGCGGGAGCTTCAGATCGTATTTATCGGGGGTCGTTTCCTGTTCACCAAGCGGGGATTCGGCAGGAGATTGGTGCGTTGCCAGGTGTTGCGGCGTCCGCTATTCTTTCCACCATGAACTCGAAAGAATTGTCCCGTCGTCGTTTCATCCGTTCCGCCGCCGGCCTTGCCGCTGCAGGCGCCTCTTCTTCTCTGATGCCCGGATTCGCCGCAGGGGGAAAGCCTTCTCCGAAATCGGAGACCCTCGTTACCACGCTCTACAAGAGCCTCAGCGAACAACAGCGGAAGCTCATCTGCATGCCTTTCGACCATGAATTGCGGTCTAAGGTCGACAACAATTGGCACGTAACCAAACAGCGTCTGGCGAAGGATTACACAGCTGATCAACAGCAGATGGTGAAAGAGATTTTCCTCGGGCTGCACAGTGAAGGGTGGGCAGAGAAAGTCTACGGGCAGGTCGAACACGACGGAGGGTTTGGTGAAAGCTCGATCGCGATCTTCGGCGAGCCTGGCACGGGGAAGTTCGAGTTCGTCCTGACTGGCCGGCACTGCACGCGGCGTTGCGATGGCGATTCGCTGGAGGGGGCTGCCTTCGGCGGGCCGATTTTCTATGGCCATGCAGCGGAGGGCTTCGAGGAGAAGCCAGGGCATCCGGGAAACGTCTACTGGTATCAGGCTGAGCGAGCGAACAATGTATTTCAAATGCTTGATGGCAAGCAACGGGAGCAAGCGCTGGTTGATGGTGCCGGGCGCAAGGAGCGTCGCAACAAGACGGTCGAGCTCACCGGCAAGAAAGCGGGGCTAGACGGCATCCGGCTCACTGATCTTTCAGCTGATCAGAGGGCCGAAGTGCAACATGTGCTTGGCGATCTATTGGCGCCGTTCCGCAAGCGGGATCGTGAGGAGTCGATGAAGCTGATCAAATCTGCCGGCATGGACAATCTGCACATGGCTTTCTACAAAGACAGCGATGTCGGTGACGATAAGGTCTGGGACAACTGGATCGTCGAGGGGCCGTCGATGGTCTGGTTCTTCCGCGGCGATCCGCATGTCCACTGCTGGGCGAATATCAAGAAGGCGTAGGCGAGACCTACGTTGCAGGTTGCTCGGACGAGATGATCTCTCAACTCGTGCTCCGCGCTGCTGCTCAGAGAGCTTTCAGAAAATCCTGGTAGAATGTGACGCCGGTGTGTAGTGCGCTGAGTTCTATCCACTCGTCTCTGGTGTGCGCTTGGTCGATGGAGCCGGGGCCGGCGGCGACGCCGGGGATGCCCGCGTCCGCGAGCACGGCAGCATCGCAGAACCAGGAGGCGCCGACGCATTTTGGCGAGCCCGGCAGCGCGGTGAGTTTCTGTATGAATGGATTGGCGGCGTCGGTGTCGAGCGCGTTGGTCTGCAGGTCGATCTCGACTTCTACTTGCCCGCCGCTGGCCTCCGCGACGAACTCGCGCAAAATCCTAGCCGGGTCCGCGGCGGCCAGCGCCGGGGTGACGCGAAGGTCGATCGTCGCACAGCACTCGTCGGGCACAATATTCGGCCGGGTGCCGCCGCGCACCATGCCGATATTGATCGTCGGGGTACCGAGCACGGGGTCGGCATATTCCTCGCTGCGGATCCTCTCGCGGAAGTCGCCGTCGAGTGCCTGCAGCACCGTGATCAGCTTCATGATCGCGTTTTCGCCGAGCTCTGGTTTGGAGCCGTGGGCGGCGCTACCGCGGCTGAGCAGCGTCGCCCACACGGTGCCTTTGTGCTTGTGGACGATGTCGCAGTCGGTGGGTTCGCCGATGACGGCAAAGTCGTATGCAGCGGCGTGTTTCTTTGCAAAGTGGTGTGATCCGGGTTGCGCGGTTTCCTCACCGCAGAACGCGACGAAGGTGACCTCCGCACCCAACCTTGCGATGGCGTCCGCGCCGTGTTCCTTTAGCGCCCAGAGCATGGCGGCCATTGTCCCCTTGGTGTCGCAAGCGCCGCGTCCGTAGAGTTTGCCATCGCGGATCTCGGCGCCGAATGGGTCGACGGTCATGCCGCCGACGCCGACCGTGTCGAGGTGCGGTGCCAGTAGGATTTTAGGTTTATTAGGATCACCGGTGGTCGGGAAGCTGCCGATCACGTTAGGCCGCCCTGGCAGGACTTCCTCGAGCCGCACGGTGGCACCGATCGAGCGCAGGAATTCGCCGACGAATTCTGCGATTGCCTGTTCGCCGACCTGGTCGGTACCGGTCTCGCCATCTGGGTTGACGCTGGGGATGCGCACCAGCGCTTGCAGCAGGCCAGTGACGTCTTCGATCTCTTTCATGGTAAGGTCGCCGCGCCCGCGGTGATGTGTAGCTCGGGCGCTATACAGGGACGCCGAGGAACCACTCGACGTATTTCGGCACGCCTTCTCGGATCGGGGTGTCCGGCTGGTAGCCGAGGAGTCTCTTTGCTTTGCTGACGTCTGCCCAGGTCTTGGGGACATCGCCGGGCTGCTCCGGTTTCTCGATGATGGTCGCCTTCTTATCGAGTGCGATTTCGACCGCCTCGATGAGTTGGTTGAGTGTGACCGTCTCCGAGCCGCCGAGGTTGAAGGTGTCGAACATCGCGCCGTCATAGCCGAGGGCGCCGATCACGCCCTGGACGATGTCTTCGACGTAGGTGTAGTCGCGCGCGGTGGAGCCGTCTCCGTAGCGTTCGATCGGTTGGTCGTTGGCGATGAGGCGAGTGAATTTCGAGATCGCCA
>JBLHKE010000813.1:0-3508 GCA_047619485.1 Verrucomicrobiales bacterium
CCCGCGAGTCTGTCTCACTGGCCGCGTTGCCCGAGGCAGGGAACATCTTCGTCGGCTGGGGTGGGGACGTTGCTGGCGGTCTCCCGGCAATCGATTTGGTGATGGATCGGGACAAGGCGGTGATGGCCAGCTTTTCTCTACCGTTTGATGAGGTGCTAGACACCGTCGGCCAGTCAGTCGATTGGCTCAGCTCGGACAGCGGCGGGGAGACTCGATGGATCGGCATGGAAGGGGATGGGCAGGACTTTGTCGATGCCGCGATCGTCAGTGGTGGCGAACCCGGAGACAGCGCCATTCTCGAAATATCAGTCTGGGGCCCAGCTGAGATCATCTATTACTGGAAGCTTGAGCCGGTCACCGGTGCGAGCCTCACACTCTCAGCCAACGGCAGCACGCTGGCGGTTAATTCGGGACAGACTGGCTCGGCTTGGCGCTGGAACAAAGTTTCGATCCCGGCGGGTGGTCCGCAGGTGGTCAGGTGGAAATACCAGGCCGGCAGTAACGCCGACTCGGACAATGGTCTGGCTGGCGTCGACCGGGTCTATATCGACCGCTCTTACTATGTCTGGACTTCGACTTTTTTCACCCCGGAGCAACTCTTGGATCCGTTGATCTCGGGAGAGTCCGCTGACCCTGACGGTGAGGGTATCCCCAACATCATCGAGTTTCTGATCGATACCGACCCGGTTAGGGCAAGCTGGACACTGTGGAATGCGCCGAGTGTTTCATTGCGATCGATCGACGGGGTGAGCACACCGGAAGTGAGGTATCAGAGGGTCACTCACCGCAGGCCGGATCTCGAGATCGAGGTGTTCCGCTCGGATGATCTGGCTCCGGGAAGCTGGTTCAAACTTGATGGTGAGGAACTGTTGGGATCTGATGGATTCGTCAATACCATACGTGTCCTTGACCAGGCCGGAGCCACAGTCGGTCGGCGCTATTACCGGCTACAGATTGCCGAGTGACTTGGAACACGGCCTAATCCCGATCTACTCGCTGTCTGGCGAAATGGGATTGAGTTCGGCATCGTAGTTCACAGCATGTTTCGCCCACCAAGCATCCGCCGTCGAACTCGTCGTGAATCGTTGCCCGAAGATCTCTTCTAAGGCGTTCGCCGTAATCTCACTCACCTTCGGGGCGGCGTCTTCTAGAGCAGGAAACAGATGTTGGATGGAATACTTCGGGCGGAGCTGGGCGAGTTCAAGGACACTGGACTGGCGAACCGCAGCGTGCTGGGAGTTGATCCCATTGCGGTAAATCTCTAGGCGCACTTCCTCGGCGACGTCTACCGCTGCGCCAATCGCCTCTCCGGCGATCTCGACGGACTCGTCGTTCGTTGCCGCGCTGAGGATGTCGCTCGCTTCGGCAGGCGCAAGTGCGGTTGCCGCACGGATCGCTTCCCGACGCACCTGCTCGGAGTTGGCCTGCAAAGCACGGCGCAATAGCGGTGCGAGCGAACGGTTGCCTGGCGTGCGGTTTTGTTTGATGAGTTCGATGCGCTTCTCCGCATCAGCCTCGTCGAGAAATTCGCGTACGCTTGCATCGTCGGTCGCTGCAGCCAGGGGTGGCCAGTGAGACGTCGAATAGGGGGTGCCAGCTGATGACTGGTTGAGGTTTCGCCGCGGCGTGTGCACTTGGCGATCGGTCAAGCCCGGCTTCAGGGGGGCCTTCTCTATGCCCGCCACCGGCTTGATGGCTGGATCTCCGCCCTTCTCGGGATCTTCGCCAGTTGCTTGCTGGCTTGTTTCGGAAGATCCGGAGGGGTCTTCAGGGGGGGGCGTCTTTGATTGATCATCACGTTTCGAGCAAGAACTCCACGCGAGCGGGATGAGGCAGATCGACAAGATTGTAGCCGTTCTCCTCAAGATGGTTTGGCGCTGATGATTAAGAAGCATGATTTTGGTGGTGAGGATGGATCCAATGACTGGGTGAGGTGACCCGAAGAGGGTCTGACGATTCGTATGCTAGCGCAAGGGTAAAACTGCAGCACTCCTCGCCGATTCGGGGCACGGTTGCCTGATTCTAGGAGGCAATCTCCATTTTCCCTTCAAATGCGAGCGATTCGCAGTTTTCTTTAGAACGTTGGTAACAAAATCTGACTATTCCTTTCACTAGGGGTGAAATGAATACTGCCCGTTGCCAAATATTTGGAATCTTCACTGCTGCTCTTACCTTCCTCCTCGTTCTGAGTGGCGGGGTTGAGGCACAGGACTTCATCAATGAGACTGTGACCGAGGTGCGAGTAACGAGTGGCGAGTTTGTGATCGCATCGGACGCTAACAACGCGGCCGCCGGATATGACCGGGACATGATTCAGATTGAGGCGGATGTCGACTACGTGGCGACCAAACCATCAGGATCTTCTGGAACATACCGTATGCTCTATCAGATCGTTGATCCCGATGGTGCGGTGCAAACGACTGCCTTCAGCCCGTCATTCAACGTCGCTTCTCCAGACCCTGCAACGATCATTAGTCGCACGGAGACTTGGAATATGACCCCGACTGGGGTGCTCCAGCCGAACCTGAAATACACGCTGCGTGCTACGGTTCAGCAATTCATTCAGACTGAATTACCGCAGTGGGGCAACGAGGATTCCGACGAAGTGGGGGATAGGCGATTTTTACATTTCACCAACGCGACTAGTAACGACGCCAATATCAATGTGCTGGTGGTGGTTACGGATACGAGTTTCAACCGAACTGCAATGATCGCCAGCGCGACCGATCCTCAATTGAACACTTTTCGCGGGGAGATTGAGGTCGATGTCTATCGTTACGACAATTATGCGACACCGCCGAGCAACACGGATGTCGACATGACTTTCGCGATGAGCCTTGTCGACAGTGCTGGGTTGGTGCCTTGGTCGTTGGTGCCGCCCGATGCAGACACGTCGACGGCCAACGTGCCTTCTTACGACACGGTCGGAGCGGTGAAAGTTCCTGCTGTGAAGAAAAATCTAGTCTATTTGGTCGATTTTGCGCCGGCGGGCCAATTGGATTCGGTCAACGAAACCTATCGATTGCGCACGACGGTCTCTCATGTTGAAGGCATCGGCGTGACGCGCGTCGATGGTCCGGCGTCTACCGATCTGGCTCAGTTGCTTCACTTTAATGGCAATCTACGCGGTGGTAATCTCGTGGCGACGATGGCAGAGCTCGGTGCTGTTCCAACACTTGAGTCGACGGCTGTCGATCATGTTGTCAGCAAGTTGGACGTGGATGATGCGCGGATAGCGTCTCAACCGGATCAGATGATCGTCGGTGCAGGTTTGACCACGGTGCGACTTTTAGCCAATGGCGACGCGCTGATCGATGCTGGCCTACTGAATATCTCTGGGCCATTGGTTGATGTGACCGCCGATGTGCGTTTTGAAAGGAGTGCCGGAACCTTAGATGCTGGCGGCGCGCAGGCAATGATTACGCCGATTCTGCCGGCTGGAATGGGCTATCACTTGAAGGCTGAGGTGGCGGCGAAAATCTTGGTCGGGGCGCTCCCGGCCTTGCCG
>JBLHKE010000814.1:0-3496 GCA_047619485.1 Verrucomicrobiales bacterium
ATAAAATCCCCGCTGTCTTCGTTGCTAAAGCGCCCACTATCACCAGATAGCTTAGCGTTTATCGCCTCGCCAGCGGGAATTTTCTCTGCGCCCCATTTCCACAGCAGGTTTCCGGAGGTGCCCTTAACTAGCTTTTTTCGGTTTTGGCAAAATCTTGCCAATATAAACAGGGGCTAGCCCTACCAGATCCCGTAAAGATCAGGGTCGTCCACCATCTCAAGGCGGATCGGTGGCCACTGCTCGGCAGCTAACTTCAGGCGCTCTTTCGCGCCGTCAATATTGCCCTCGACCACAAGCGCCCTGGCTCTTGCGTGGTAATACTCGGCGCATGTGATCGAGTATCGGTTTCTGAAGTCGGCTTCCTCTTCTTCGACCTCATCCACTGCAAACCGTAGCACGCTGGCGAGGTCGTCGCCCAGCTCCCAACGACAAGTGCATGTCAGGATCCGCAGGCGCAGGTCGATCACCTGTGGCATCACGCGGTCTATCGGCTCCATGTCCTCGATCTTGAGCCAAGCGCCGTCGTGGTCGCCCTGCTTCCAGAGGTTTTCGGCTTCTGTTAGGATGTCGTTCACTTCCGCCACCACAAGCCGCAGGAACGCCGTCTGCGAATCCTGGCTAACCGTCGCCACGCGCTGCCCCGCCTCGTTGGGTTCCGTTACGGCCACCCCTTCAGTCATCCACGTCCGAAGATCGCTGCTGGCCTCTACAGTGTAGGTAATCCTCGCAGCCTCCCCGTAGAAGGAGATGTTCAGAGTGTTGTCGCCTAGGACGGGTTTGGGCAGGCGGTGCTGCAAGTTAAGGTTGGGGTTCAGGTTGAGCGCACACGCCGGAACAAAGTCGCCCCGCCTTCGGGCAGGGGTGGCTTGTTTTTAACTATTGGAACTCCAAGCGAGCGAGACTTGTAAGTCACACCCGTGTCAAAACGTGACTTTAGGACGCCACCTGCACAGGTTTGACAAAAGTTTTTATAACTGTTCATAAAAACAGTTCATGCCCTCGATCTATCAACCCCGGCGACCCCGTGCCTCGCCACTTTGGCAGATCGTCCACCACGCGTGGGGCGATTTCCGCGCCGGCTACGAGCGCGCCCACCGCAAGACCCACGGCCCGCTACGCCACGACGCGGTCGCTGTCGTCGACCAGTTCTACCGCGGCGGCGATCTCGCCGCCAGCTTCACCCGCCTGCAGTGCCCCGACTGCGGGCACGAGAAGCTCCTCGCCTTCACCTGCAAGACTCGCCACTTCTGTCCCAGCTGCCACCAGCGCCGCGTCCGCCGGGTCGGCGACTACCAGGAGATCATCTGGAGTAACTTCACCGGCAAGGGCGGTGTGTTCTCGTGGGATCTTGACGATGCACCGTACGGCGTCACCTCGACCTACGTGAACGCCCCAGCGGGTCTTCACAGCGCACATACAGGTACTTTCGGAGGGAAAAACACCCGCGATAGCGAAGTGGCAGGAAACGACGGCGAGGAGTACGTGGTGGGTAACGTCGAGTTGGACGCCCAGTCGACCACGGGCGGGGGCACGGGCGGCTACGACAAAGTGATCAACGACGATGACGATATCCTACTGAACCTGTCGCTGGACAAGAACAAGTCAGGTCTGTTCAAGATGGAGATGCAGAAGAAGCGGCTCAAAGAAAACCGATACGAGGAAGTGATCGGCGAGCTGGAAAACAATCAGGAGGCGGAGGAAGTGGCCGAAAAGGAAGCGCCAGTGCGCCGCCGCTGGCGTTACTTGAGCAACCGGAAAAACCAGCTCGACTACAAGGGAGCGATCGATGTGGAGCTGCCAATAGGCTCGGAGGAGGTCGAGAGCACCCACCGGCACATGCTCCAGCAGCGGCTGAAAATTCCGGGAGCGTGGTGGAAGAAAGAGACAGCGACATACATGGCTCAGCTCCGGGTGATGCGCGCCAACAAAGAGTGGCGAACCTTCTGGCAGGAGAAGGCCGCCTGACCCGAATGGCACGTAGTTAACGGCACTCTCCCGAGTGCCAGCCGGTTGGATCTCTCGGGATCGGGATGGCATCCGCCATCGGTCGATGTCGTCGCGGTAGAACGAACGCCTACGTTCGTTCGGATCGAGCGGAGCGATGATCCGCGAGCGTCCCTGTGCGCGATAGCCGCAACGTTCATCAGTTCGAACCCTCTCCCGCTCGCAGGCTCCCCAGGCAAAGTGCGTCGTTCGGGGTGATCGTTTTCTGTTGGCTGCTACTCGCGTGGATTGCAGGCGGGGAAATCTTGGCACCTTTCTACGGGGCCGTGATTTCCCAGAACGAACGAGGCGTTCGTTCTACGTTCCGGCTCCAGCAGACTCTGGTGCTTTTTGGAAGCTTCTGCTGTGCAATGCGTTTTTCGGCGAGGGTGCGCCTTATCTACGTGCCATTCCCGCCTGACCCCCGCTTTCATTCACACCCATCAATGCCAGCCCGACGGCGCCGCTGACCCTGATCGAACTCGACGAGAACCGTGGCCCCGATGGAGGGAACACCGACGGTTCGTTCCAGATCACTGCCGATCTGACAAACTCTCCTCAACCACGTCTGGAGCCGGCTCGTGGTGGCTGCGGGAGCGACGCTCACCGTTGGTATCTATAATCTGAGCGACTACTCCGGCGAGCCCGCCCCTAACAATAACCCGGCCCCTGTCGAGTTGGACGGGCAATTGGTGGTCGAGATTTTCAACTTCGATGAGGTTAGGCAGGCAGACGGCACCTGGGGGGCCATCGGCAGCGGAACCGACAATGAGGTGGAATGGATCACTGGCAATGGCTTGTTGACGGTTGGCAGCGGGAGCGGGAGCGGACCTCGCTTCGAGATTACTAAAATCGAGCTAGCTCGACGGAAGCGATACGATCACGCTCACTTGGAATTCCAAACCCGGTAAAAACTATTCGATTTTCTATTCACCGCACCTCTCAGCCATCGATGTCGAGATCACGGACAATGTCTTGTCGCAGGGGGACTCGGCCAGCGACCCGTTCCCAAACCCGGACAATACCGCCAACCGGTTGTTCTTTATAGTGACCGAAAACAAAACCATAAATCGATAGCCAATTGGGCCAGACGACCTCGATCAATCACTTCCGGCGCGCGTAGTTGGGTATTTCGTTATTCCCTCGCCTCCCCCACCGTCCCGCCTTCGACGAACTCCGCCGGGACGCTGGTCTGGCGGATGTCCTCTGTTCCTCTGCTCACATTGGCTGCCCAGCACACGATACGGCGCACCAGGGGGCGGCCGTCCCAGCGGATGTGGGCGACGGGGGGATCGCTCCAGTCGAAGCTCGGGTCGGGGTCGGTGCAGACCAGCGAGACCTCGCCCGGCACCCGGATTCCCTGACTCGCGAGGAACTGCAGCGCCGCGAAGAACAGCGGCGCCTCCTCGATGATGAGAGCGGTGGGCGGCGTACGCACGAACAGATTCGCCAACAGTTCCCGCAGGCCGGCGGCGGACTCCTCCCAGGACGGTAGGTTGAACGTGCTGTAGGC
>JBLHKE010000815.1:0-3492 GCA_047619485.1 Verrucomicrobiales bacterium
AATTCGAAGATCAAATCTACGTTCTGTAAGACCAGCCGGCAGCCGTTTCACCTTGCCAACGATCCATGAACTTGAGAGCGTTTCACTGGTTTATAAGTCTAAAACCCGACCACAAAGATTATGAAATCCGCCGGAATCTCTTCACTCATCCTCACCTGCCTACTCGCGACCACATCGTCGCAGGCTGGCGAGAACCTGCTCTCGAACCCGAGCGCGCTCTCGGGCGCCACCGACGGCTGGGACATCATCGCCGACGGCGCCAATCCTGAAAACGGCTGGCGAACCAGAACCGACTCGGTCGACGCTGATAGTTCCAGTTTCATCACCTCGTACGCGTGGTGCACCCGCTCGCAGACCATCGACCTCGTCGCGGCCGGGTTCAGCGAGACGTTCCTCGACCGCTCTCCACCACTGATGGCGAGGGAGTCGTTCAAGGGGTTCAACAACACCGCCGATGAGTACTTTTTGAAAGTGGAACTCCGCGCTGCGGACGGGACTGTGCTCGACAGCTGGGAGGCTGGCAACCAGACCACCCCACTCATCGCCAACGGCAGCTGGACAGAGCAGTCTCGCCTATTCGAAAACTACCCGGCCGGCGTGCGCACCATCTACTGGGAGGACGGCGGCAAGGATGTGGAATTCTGGCTCGGCCACTACGGGACGCTAATCGACGGCGCCGAGCTGACCTTCGTCGACCCGGCCCCAGTAGAGATCAACCTCAGCCCTGGCAGCTTTCCGGTGGACGCACCCGCAGGTGGCGTCGCGGGCACCATGACGACCGAGGACAACGAGGGTTCCACCCACAGCTATGACCTGGTGAGCGAGGCCATGCCCCTAACACTTGTCGAAACTGGATCCACCTGGTCCTACCTTGACGACGGCAGCGATCAGGGCACGGCATGGATCACCAGCATCTTCGACGATTCCGGCTGGCAGACGGGCGGCGCAGAACTCGGCTACGGCGATGACGACGAGGTGACCCAGCTCGGTGGACTGAATGCCCACTACACCAATTACCACCGCCACACCTTCAACCTCAACGCCGGCGACCTTGCCGGTATCAACACACTCACACTCCGGCTCAAGCGCGATGATGGTGCGGTCGTCTACCTCAACGAGACCGAGGTGGTGCGCGACAACATGCCGACCGGGACGATCGCCTTCGACACCCCCTCAGCTGGAACTGCGGCGGATGACGGCAACACGTTCAACACCTACAGCGTGCCTGCGAACCTGTTGCAGGCCGGCGCCAACCTGCTCGCCGTCGAGATCCACCAGCAGAGCCTCACCAGCAGTGACACCAGTTTCGACCTCGAGCTGATCGCCGAAGTCACTGGCAACTCGTACGACAACGACCTGTTCACCATCGACGGCAACTTGCTGAAGTTCGCGCGACCGGCGAGCAGCGTGCCGGTGACGGTGGGCGCGGGCTACCTCGTCAACATCCGCACCACGGACGATGCGGGCAACACGCTCATCGAACAGCTGGAAGTCAGCGGCGTCCCAGCCCCAACCCAAGCCGCGACCGCGATCAGATTGCTGCCAGCCTTCATCACCGAAGGCCTTGAGGCCGGAGCCGTCGTCGGCGAGATCCTCGCGACCGATCCGGACACAGGCGACTACCATACCTTCGCGCTGGTAGGAGGTGCGGGCAGCACCGACAACGCGCTGTTCCAAGTGCAGTCGGACCGGCTCGTCACCACGGCTGTGACGGACGATTCCCAAGCGACGCGATCGATCCGCCTCCGCGCCACCGACCGTGGCGGTTTCTCATACGAGCAGGCACTATCGATCGAGGTGCGCACCTTTAACAACCCGCCGACCGACATCACCTTCAGCGCCACTAATATCGAACGGAACCTGCCAGCGGGATCCTTGATCGGGATCCTGGAAACGGTGGATCTCGATAACGATGACACCTACGGATACGATTTCGTGTCGACCCCCGGCAGTCAGGCTCTGATCGGTTTTGGCCAACAGTGGCGCTTCCTCGACGACGGTAGCGATCAGGGGACCGGCTGGATCGCGATCGAGGGTGACTTTGACGACAGCACCTGGAAAGTCGGATCTGGCAGCTTCGGCTATGGGGATGCGCAGGACACGCCGGTCGCGTTCGGCGGGGATGCGAGCAACCGCTACATCACCACCTACTTCCGCCGCAGCTTCATCCTCCAGTCCCCTTCTGCCTACGACAACTACATCCTCCAGGTACTGCGCGACGATGGGGTCGCGGTGTATCTAAATGAGGTTGAGGTCGGGCGCGACCGGCTTGTTGCTGACGCGACCGCGACCGACCTCGCGACATCCGCTGTCACGGACGCAGACGAAACGACCCCGGTCAACTTCACGGTGCCAGCCAACCTCTTCCTCGACGGCACCAACACGATCACAGCCGAAGTTCACCAAGCGACGCTCGCCAGCAGTGACCTCACCTTCGACCTAGCACTGGACGGCGCCATCGACGCCTCCGGCGAGCGCTACTTCGACATCGTCAACGGCAACGAAATCCGCAGCAATAGCACCTTCGAAAACGCCACCCTACAAGTCGGCTCGAACATCAGCCTGGTGGTGAGCAGCACGGATGCCGGCGGCGAGTCGACCCAGCGCAGCTTCGCCCTGCAACTGCTTTCCGACAACCCGGACGACCTCGACGACGACGGCCTGCCAGACGCCTGGGAGTTGCAGTATTTCACCGACATCGATGGCCAGGACGACGGTGACGATTCGGACGGCGACGGCCAGAGCAACCTCGACGAGTGGCTTTTCGTCACCCTACCGAACGACGCTGCCTCCTTGTTCCTGCTCCAGATCGAGCACTCCGGAGCGGAATCGACACGCCTCAGTTGGCCCTCGAGCAGCGGGCGCAGCTACATCCTTCAGTCCACCGGTGCCATGAAAACCGGAGCCTGGACCCCAACCGCCGCCGGCGGCCGCTCCGGCACCGGCGCGACAATGAGCGAGGTCGTCCCCAACGACACCAACGGCGAACGCCAGTTCAGGCTAATGGTGGAGCTCCCGTAGATCCTCGATCGTAGCGTAGCGTAGCCTTTAGGTTGCGTCCGTCGATGCGTTCCCATTTTCTGATGGCCAGTGTCTGAACGGAACCTAATGGCGTCTCGAGAGTCGGAGAAACCACTGGCGATGCGCAAACGGGAATGCCGTTTCGGCCGCAGCCAAATGGCTACCCTAGATGGCTGCGCCCTTCCGAGCCTACCAGCAACAGTCCCGAGTGTCGGCAAGCCTCCCTGCAGAAAAGGGGGAATTATCCGGCAAGCGGAGGTGTTTAGGACTAGGTTCTAGCCTAGATCGAAATGCGATTCCTGACCCCCACCGCTACTATTTTACTCGCACTGATTTCTATCGCCGCAGCGGAGGTAGATTTCAATCGAGACGTCCGACCGATTCTGTCGGACAACTGCTTTGCCTGCCACGGCTTCGACGCCGCTAGCCGTAAGGCCAAGCTACGCCTCGACACGCGCGAGGGGGCGACGG
>JBLHKE010000816.1:0-3469 GCA_047619485.1 Verrucomicrobiales bacterium
GCGCAGAGAAAATTCCCGTTGGCGAGGCGATAAACGCTAAGCTATCTGGTGATAGTGGGCGCTTTAGCAACGAAGACAGCGGGGATTTTATCAAGCTCCAGCCCGCATGAGGTTTTCGGAGGTGCCCTGTAGGAGTTATTTACTGACAAGCCCTAAGCGTAGAGTTCACTACCGGCGACAATGTCGATGGACTCGTCGCCCGTTGGACTGACATTCTCCCAGCTGAAGATGGAACCTTCAGCATTCGCACCACCCACGGCGTCGGAGCGGCGATGGGCGGCATCCCCAATCCGGATTCCTACAAAGGCTACGGCGGCGGACTCTTCCTGCTGGAAGCACAAGACTCCGAGCCAGATCCCCGTCTCAAGATCATCTCGCTCGATTACGACGAGGACGCCCAATCGGCGACGATTCGCTGGGATTCAATTCCAGGTTCCACCTACGTCGTCGAAGCATCGACAGTAAAGGAACCCAACGCCAATTTGAAAATTGTTAGGGTGAATCCCGAATTTTCCCAATTTGTTCGCAGATATAGATTTCAAAATTTGATTTTAATTGGTATCACTTGGGGATAATTTGAATTAATTCTCTATTTCTTGACCCATATGACTACAAAATCCTCTATTTTTTCTGCCCTAACCGCCTTCGGACTCCTCGCCAGCGCCAATGCTGTCACTGTTGGATTCGGGACGGCTTTGCCGACTCCGGCTCAGGACACACAGTCGGACGGCAGCAATAACCAGATGCGCCAGAACATCAATATCACGGACACGGTGTTCCTCGGAGCTGGCACCTACCAGGCCACGACGTGGTCTTACCTTGCTGCTGCCGATTCGCTCACACCTGGCGTGACCCAGCCGGTTTTCCCTTTCATCACGATCATGAACGGATCCGGAAACCACACGGTTCAAGCCTTCGGAGCGACGATCGACACCAACCCCGGCGCCAACGCTGGCGTTCTCTTCGGTGGTATCGACAATACCTTTACCATCGGTGCAGGTGGAGCGACGATCGCCGCGGGAATGCAGAGCACCAATGCCGTGGGCGTACAAAATGCCATCATGACAGATACCTCCTTTGGAGTAACCGACCACGCGAACAGCCTGAATTTCGATGAAGCTGGCAGCGTCGGCGCGACGCTTGATTCCTTCGGCCACGCAAACCTCCCCCGCACCTACGGTTTCTCGATCGAGGTCGTCGCAGTGCCCGAGCCATCTGCTTCGCTTCTCGCGTTGATCGCAGTCGCTGGATTCTGCGGAATTCGTCGCCGCCGATAAAATCGGGATTTTATTTTTCACTGCAGAACGCAGGTTCGGTTCACCCCGTTCCTGCGTTTTTGCTTCCCGGATAGCGCGTTTCTTGAAATTAACGCGATCCGGTGCGCAACCGACGTGAGCGTTGACGCGTTGGAGCGTCATCGAGACGAATTCAATTATTGAATATTTTGGAGACTTTCTATTAGAATAAAACGCAAACCGGTCTGCTTTTTAGCCAACTCGCTGAAGTGGGATGAGGAGACCCTAACCCCCCTCGATTGCATGAAGACGAAAACACCCCTCGGCGCCAGATTTTTGCTGGCCGCCTCCATCGGTTTCTCACTGATCACGGCCGCGAGCGCCGTCACCATCGGCTTCGGGCCAGTCCTGACCGGTGCCCAAGATACCCAATCAGATGGCACGACGAATCAGATGCGTCAGAACATCAACATCACTGATACCGTATTTCTCGCCGCCGGAACCTACCGGGCGACGACCTGGGATTACCAGGCGGCAGCAGATGCCTCGAATGGCGCTACCCAGCCAGTGTTCCCTTTCCTAACGATCGTCAACGGCGCAGCGAATCACACCGTCCTGGCCTTCGGAGCCACCATCGACACCGAGCCAGGAACCCAGAACGTGGTTCCCTTCGGTGGAACCGACGACACTTTCGTTGTCCCCGCCGGGGGCGCTACGGTCGCGGCGGGCGTTCAAAATACCAACGCCGACGCAGTCCAGAATAGCATCCTCACCGATACAAGCTTCGGCACCACCGATCATGCCAACGGGCTCAATTTTGACGAGGCGGGCAGCGTTGGCGCAGAGCTCACTTCCTTCGGGCATGCAAACCTCCCTCGCACTTACGCATTCTCGATCGAGGTGGAAGCGGTCGGTGCCCCGAATCCCACCCCGCCTACAGACACCGGCCTGAAACCTGCTGACGACTCGACCGAGGTGACGATCAGCAGCGACTTGGTGGTGACGTTCGACGAACCGATCGTGGCCGGCAGCGGCAACATCACGATCAAGAACCTGAGCGACGCGACGCAAGTCGCCATTCCGGTTGGTGACGGCCAAGTCACAGTCGATGGCGTTTTCTTGACCATCGCCCCGACTGAACTCCTCGTGCCGGGCAAGGCATACGCCATCCAGATCGACGCGACCGCCATCGATGACACCACCGGAGACAGCTTTGCAGGAATCGACGATGACGTGACGTGGAACTTCGATACGGCAGCACCTGACCTCACAGCCCCGCTGATCGCCATACTGAATCCCGGAGATGGCGCAATTAATGTACCGTTTGGAAACAACCTGATAGCGACCTTTGACGAACCGATCGCCATCGGCAGCGGCGATATCCTGCTTAAGAACATGACCGACGGGACACAGATCGCGATCCCTGTGGGAGATGCCCAAGTCACGGCCTCCGGCGCCACCTTGACGATCGACCCGACTGACGATCTCGAGATCGGCAAGGACTACGCTATCCAGATTGCCACCACCGCGATCGACGACCTAGCGGGCAACAGCTTTGTGGGGATCGCCGATGACACTACATGGAATTTCAACACGCCGATGCCAGTGATCGGCGGGAACAGCATCGGTCCAGGTGCCGACATCACGGAAGCTACTGAGAACGACACCCTCAACCAAGAGCGCCTCAACGTGGACCGCACCTTCACCACGCTCGCCGCGGGCACATACAACGTGACCGACTGGGAGCTCAACGTTGCCATGAGTAGCGCCGGCACCGGCGACGTCACGCCAATGCTCCTCACTGGAACACCTCCATCCTATTCGATCCTGTGGCTCGGGACAGCCTTCGACCCAGAGGTCGATGGCATTCAGACTGTGCCTGAGACCGGAGATTTCACCCTCGAGACCCCGACAGATATCTACGCGGGCTTCTTCACGACCAACTTGGGTTCCGAGATCATAGGCACGGATGCCGATAACTCAGGCTCAGGCTTCAGTTCCACCGATCACGACAACGAATTTGTCATGCCCGCTGAGGTAGGCGGAACGGTTGCCGATTTCGGCCACGCGGATCTCGGCAGGACTTACGCTTTCGAGATCAACGTGGTTCAGGGATCACAGGAAGAAGCTAGAATCACAGCGATCCGTTACATCGATGCCGAGTCACCATCGGTCGAATTCACATTCGATTCGATCCCCGGTCGCAGTTATAGCATTGAGGCATCCACCTCACT
>JBLHKE010000817.1:0-3467 GCA_047619485.1 Verrucomicrobiales bacterium
GGGAAAAGCAGGGCGCAGCGGCCATCAGCGACGGCTTGCACGCCATCGAACTCTACGGTGAGATCAACCAGCAGGTGGCCCACGAGGGCATCGCCACCATCGCCGACAAGCTGATGGAAAAACTCCCACCTCGGGCTGCGGTCGAAGTCGCCTGGCAAGGCACCAACGCCGCGCGCCGCTACCAGGATTGGACGCGCAGCAATTCGATCGCCAACCGCATCGTCAGCAAGAATCTCCCCATCGGCGAGCCGCGTGAAGCGGCTCTCCACTCACTCATCGCCGAGAACCACAGTGCTCAGGGACAGCACAGCAACGCTATCAGCCACTTCAGAAAATCGCTCGCGCTGCGCCCCGACGCCAACACCAGCCGCAAGCTCATCAACGCCCACGCACAGACCAAGGACAACCCTAGCAAGTGGCTAGGACTCGTCAGCGAACACCTCAAACAATTCCCCGAGGATCCGGAGCGCTACAGCACCATGGCGCAGCTCGCCTACTCCTTCCAGGAAGCCAAGAACCCGGACAAGGCGATCGAGGTTACCTCCCGTCTCCTGCCCATCGATGTCGGCAACACGAGCCTACCGACCAATTTTGTCACCTGGTCGGACGACCACAAGCGCTCGGAGAAAATCCTCACGGCGGCAATCGCCAAAAACAAGACCAGCCAAGCGTGGCGGCTCCGTTGGGCGCTGGCTTTCGACGTCTACCGCGATCGAATCAAAGATATTCCCAAAGCGAAAGCCACCCTGCGCGAACTGCTCTTCGAGAACCCTTCAGACGAGCCCCACCTCACCCACGGCCTCGGCTGGCTCCTCGAAAACGCGGCAGACGAAAGCGAATTCCAATCCGACGTCGCCCGATTCCTCAAGACCGCCCGGCAACACATCGAACTGAAAAGCTACCGCAACATCCTCGCCACCTGGACCGATGCAGCCATCCGCAAAAAAGAGCTCAAGTCGAAGGCGAACCATGCCCGCCAGCAGTGGAAGAGCTTCAGCAACGAGGACTTCACCAAAAATTGGATCGATGGCGAACGCGACCACCAACACGGTCGCAACTCCCGCGACTGGTTGTTGAAGCAATCGCTAACAAACGCCCAGAAATCACTAACACTCACCCGCCAAGGCAACAGCTGGCGACATCACAGCGGCGACAAAGACCGCGGCAAATCGATTCCGTTTTTCGAGCAGGCGGCGAAGTCAAATCCAACCGACCACGACTCCGCCTATCGATGGCTCGAAGCCGCCGCCCAGCACGGAGACCCCACCCCTGCCGCCGTGCACCTCCTGAAAATCACCCCGACCGCCAACCACTACAGCTGGAGCAGCCTCCTCCACGCTGCCGAAAAAACCAAAGATCCAGCCTTGGCCAAACGCGTCCACCAGTGGATCACTGCTTCCCAAAAATCGCCGATGCTCGACTACGCCGGGGAGATCGGCGAGCGCCTGTTCAGGCTCGGTCTCGAAGCCGAAGCGCTCGACTACTGGAGGGCGCGCATCCGAGTGGATCGCAACCACAACGAGTCCCAGCACTGCGCCGGCAACCTACACAACGCGCTACCCGAAAACCAGCGGATCGCCCTCCTCAGCAAACTCATCGAACCCGACAGTGACCACCATGGCGCTTACGCCTGCTGGCTGGCCGACCACTATTTCAAAGCGGGCGACTTCGCCAAATTCGAATCCACCATCCAAGCCGCCCGCCGCCGCCAAGATACCAGGCCGTTCCGCCCGTGGAACGCGGGCGAGTTGCCAGCCCAATCTTGGCTCGATGCCGTCGACTCGAACAAGGAAGAGAAATACAGCCCCGCACAGCAGGAGCAAGTCTACCGCGCCGTGCAGAGTTTGCGCATCGGCCGCACCAGCGCCTCCGCCGCGCTCTCGCTCCTCGCGCGCGACCAGAAGCCCACCAGTACCGATAGCCTGCGCACCTACCGCAATGCCCTGCACCAGATCGATAGTTCCAGCTACGCATGGGATCGCGTCTGGCCGCACGCGCAGGCGCTGATGGCACGCGAGCAGTTTGCTGAGGCCACCGTTTTGCTCACCTCGATGCTCCAGCAGATCACCAACGTCGACGACAATCGTAAAAACAACGCACGCAACGCCATCCGCACGGCCTACGCTGGCATGGGCGCACTCGGTTTCGATGTCGACGACAATAGCCCGATCGCCCCACTCCTACAGATCGGCTTGAACCTGAGGCTCGGCGATCGCGATCTCGCCGCCGAAACCTATCACAGCAACCGCGAGCTATTTGACCAGCACCGGCTCGAACTCCCCGTCGAGATCCTCGCCTTCGCGACTGGCCTACATATCGCTGAGGGTGGCGAGGAGAACCACGAACGCGTCGAAGACATCCTGCGCAGTTGGTTGGTCAAGTTCAGCGAGGATGCCAAGGTGCCAGAAACCGATAAAGCGCAAGTCCAGCTACTGATCGCGCGAAACTACGCCGCCGCCGGGCGCTACGAGGTCGCGCGCAGCGAATTCACCACCGTCACCAACCGCTACCCGAATACCCCGGAGGCCACTGACGCACGCTTCGGTATGGGCGAGACCTACATGTCACAGAAGATCTACGACAAGTCCGAGGAGATCTTCGCCACCCTATCCGAGGCCGGCAACGCCAAGACCACGCTGCGCGCCGACTTCCTGCGCGGGGTTCTCGCCTCCAAACGCGGCGACCGTGACGCCGCCCGCAACATCTTTCGCACCGTGCTCTCGCGCATGCCGGACGTGGAGCTCGCTGACGAGGCACTCTACCAACTCTCCGAGGTCTACGGCTACGAACAACGCTACCTAGACCAGCTCGAACTGCTGCGAACCGTCGGCCGCCTCGGTCGCGAATCGAAGCGCTGGCACACGCCCGGGCTCGCGCTCTCGATCGTCATCCAGGATAGCGACCTCGGCATCAGCCGCGGACATTCACGCATCCCCGTGCTCGTCAAAACCACCCCCGGCGGCGATACCGAGACGGTCTTCCTGACTAGCGGCGGGGCGGGGAAAGGCCTCTTCATGGCTGAGATTCCGACGACGCTCGGCAATGAAATCCCCGGCGACAGCACGCTGCAGGTCACTGGCGGCGACACCATCATTGTCGACTACCCTGAGGAGTTCAAAAAGGAATTCAGCTTCGAGCTCCCCGCCAACAGCCACATCCAGATCTCGTCCGACGGAAAGTTCGCGATGGCCAGCGCACGGATCAAAACGAAGGAGGATGAATCGCTATCCGATGCCCTCGAACGCGAGGTAGCCGCCGAGCAGGAAGATCAGGACCAGAGAAAATCCATCGCCCGCCCTGCCAGCCAGATCAAACCCGGCAACCCGATCTACCTCCGGGTCATCGATCACGACCGCAACCGCAGCGACGCCCAAGATGAGGTTTTGATCAAAATCAGAGCCTCCAGCGGCGACCTAGTCGGCGCCAGCCTCAACGAGACCGGCGCGCACACTGGCATCTTCGAAGGC
>JBLHKE010000818.1:0-3464 GCA_047619485.1 Verrucomicrobiales bacterium
AAGAAGGCTCCAGCCAAGAAGGCCGCTAAGCGTAAAGTCGCTAAGAAGCGCAAGTAGGCAACGACACGATCGGCCAACGCTCGACGGAGTTCTGCTCCTTGCCCCGGCACGATCGCTGAAACTTCTGTTTCACTTTAAACCCGGCAGGTCTAACGACCTCGCCGGGTTTTCTGTGTACTCGGTTTGCTGCCCGTGGATACGCAAGTAGCTCTGAGCAGAGGCGGATGACAGCGCCCCACGCCTCGATCATACTCGGCTAGGTGCAAGCTCTTAGCGCAGGTTTTAGCCCATTGGCGTTAGGTTGAAAAGTGCGCAGCCATGTAGCCTCTACACCGCGTCAGGAACGGCAGTCCCGTCTGCGAATGGGCTGCGCTCTCGACGACACGACAGCCTCTTAATTCGCCTTCATGCACTGGGGCAAGTTCGACCGGCTCGCTTTCCGGAGGTGGAGTTTCCTC
Source organism: Verrucomicrobiales bacterium (assembly GCA_047619485.1). Lineage (GTDB taxonomy): Bacteria > Verrucomicrobiota > Verrucomicrobiia > Verrucomicrobiales > DEV007 > JBLHKE01. Next base: position 459 of record JBLHKE010000818.1, read on the forward strand.
AAAGCTGAGCAAAAAAACAGGTTGCGAAGCCCCCCAGCCCGGGAGTATGGATACCTCCGCCTGATTCCCGCAGTCTTTGACTCGGGGGCAGATTGGGAGCATGCGCGGTTAGCTCAGGGGTAGAGCATCACCTTGACACGGTGGGGGTCAGAGGTTCAAATCCTCTATCGCGCACCACCCCTCCCAACGGCCGGGGGTTCCCGGCGTCTCTTCCCGAATCTCTTCCTATTCGATCAAGCCCAGCCTGCCGATTGCCAATGATCGAGAATCTCATCCCCTATGAGTCCGGCACCGGCAAAAAACTCGCCATGCACGAGTTTTTGCCTGACTCGAAACAACGCCCGCGCACGGGCGTCGTGCTCATCCACGGGCTCGGCGACTACGTGATGCGTTACACGCAGGTGGTGGAAGAGATGACGTCGATGGGGATCGCTGTGATCGGCATCGATTTTCCCGGACATGGCGAGTCTGAGGGCAAGCGCGGCAACGTCGGACGCATGAGCGATTTGCACACGGTCATCGATGAGGCACGTGGTGTGCTCGGCGAGATCGTCGACCCGATCGACAGCCAGGTCGGAGCGCTCGCGCACTCGGCCGGTGGGATGATTCTTTTCGACTACCTCACCCACTATCCCGGCAAACTCGAGTTCGCCTGGGTCAACGCCTGCCTGGTCAACCCGCTGCACCGGCGCAGTCCCAACGTGACGCGGGGCGCGAAGCTCGCTAGTGTGTTGGCTCCCTCGCGCACCATCAGCACCAACGTCGTCCCATCGATGGGCAAGGTCGGTGAACCCGATCAACATCCGCCACCGGAGGAGGGCAGGGGGCACGATCGCGTCAGCCTTCGCTTCGGCATCGAACTGATCAAGAGCCAGCAGCGCATCGCGCAGTTCCGCAACAACCTGAACCGCGATTTCCGGCTGCTGATGACCCATGGTGTGAAAGATGAGGTGTGCCCGGTCAACTGCGCGCGCGAGTTCTACTCTTCGCTGCCGATCCGCAAAAAGGAATTCCGCGAATTCCCAGAACACCTCCACCAACTGCTTCACGACCCGGCCGTGATGGAGTTTGGCAAGGACTGGTTGCGCCGCGTGATGGGGTAACACCGATTGGTAATCGACGTCCGCTTCCAGAAAAGATCAACGCTCCTTGATCTTTCCACCGTCCGAAAATTTAGATAAGGTCTAGCTCTATTACAAACGCGCGGTTGATTTGTAATGGAGTGAAGCGTGAAAGGCGGATAGTATCAAACTAATCAAATGGGGGAAATCATTCACGACGCTCTACTGCTCTACAACCTGCCACTGACGGCATTGTTGGGTCTCTCGGTTGCCTACTGGATATCGGTCGGCTTCGGGATGCTTGATGTCGGCAGTTTCGATACGGATATCGATATGGGGGCTGATGCGGATGTTGATCTCGATCTCGATGCCGATGCAGATCTCGATGCCCATGGTGATATCGGTGGCGGGGCGCTGATGGGACTCGCGAAATTCGTCAATGTCCACGAGGTTCCGCTGATGGTCGTGCTGTCGATCCAATTCGTGTTCATGTGGATGATCGGGATGATTTCGAACTACTATTTGAACCCTGGGGAGTCGCTCCTGATCGGTGGTGGCCTGCTATTCGCAAACTTTATCGTCAGCGGGATTCTCACCCGCATTTGCACCGCGCCGCTGAAACCACTGATGCGCGGACTCAAGAAGGAGTGGGACGACGCGGGGCCGATCATCGGTAACACCGGGCTCGTCAAAACTTCCGAGATTACCGACACTTTCGGGCAGGTGGAGATCCTCCGCCAGGGTGCCCCAACCCTCTGCACCGCCCGCACTCCGGAAGGGGCTGCGCCCATCAAGCGCGGCGAGACTGCTCTCGTCATCGATTACAACACTGAAACCCAAACTTGCATTGTAAAACGTCTCGAAGGAGACCAACTGGAGATCTAGATTTATGAAATACCAACTACTCGCTGCATTCCCAACCGATGTACTAAAGATAGGCGTCGTCGTTATTATCTTCGTTGCCGTCATGTTCTTGATCCTGCTGCTCAAGTGCTACAAGAAAGTCCCCCAGGGCAAAGCGCTCGTTCGAAATGGTATTGGTGGCACACTCGTCCGCTTCACGGGCATGTTTGTCGTACCGATCTTCCACCGCGTCGAGCTGATGGACATTTCGGTCAAGCGCATCGAGATCGATCGATCTGCCCACAATGGACTGATCTGTAAGGACAACATCCGTGCTGACATCAAGGTCGCCTTCTTCGTCCGTGTGAACCCTGAAGTCGATGCGGTCAAGAAAGTTGCCCAGTCGATCGGCACCGAGCGCGCCTCCAATCAGGCGACTCTGGAGCACCTGTTCGACGCGAAATTCTCTGAGGCACTCAAAACCGTCGGTAAGAAATTCGAGTTCGTCGAACTTTACGAAGAGCGCGACACCTTCAAGGAAGAGATCCTCAAGGTGATCGGCACCGACTTGAACGGCTACATCATGGAGGATGCCGCCATTGACTACCTCGAGCAGACCAAGCTCTCGTCGATGGATCCGGACAACATCCTCGATGCAGAAGGTATCAAGAAAATCACCGAGCGCACGGCGGAGCAGTCCAAGCTCACGAACTTCATCGCACGTGACAAGCAGCGCGTCATCAAGCAGCAGGACGTCGAAGCCCGTGAGGCCATCCTTGAACTCGAGCGCCAGCTCGCCGAGACCGAGGCCAAGCAGCAGCGCGAGATTCTGACCGTCCAAGCCCGCGAGGAAGCGGAGACGGCCAAGGTCGCCGAGGAGCAGCGGCAGAAGTCTGAGCAGGCGCGCATCGCCGCCGAGGAGGAGATCAAGATTGCCGAGGAGAACAAGGATCGTCAGGTGCTGGTCGCGATGCGTAACAAAGAACGCACCGACGCCGTCGAAATCGAGCGCGTCGAGCGCGACCGCATGCTGGAGGTGATCGAGCGCAACCGCGTTACGGAACTGAAAGACATCGAGCGCCAGAAAGTCGTCGAGGTCGAA
>JBLHKE010000819.1:0-3446 GCA_047619485.1 Verrucomicrobiales bacterium
TCGCCAGCCTCGACGCCAGCCTAACCCTAACCGAATCACAAAAAAGCGAGATCCGCCCGCTGATTGAGACCGCCGCCCGCGAGATCCAGCTCAGCCGTGAGAGCGCCCTGATCAAATTCGAACTCAGCCTGCTCGAACTCCACCGGGCGATCGCCCCCAAGCTGGAGGCAGAACAGCAGCAGCAACTCCACAAAAGTGAACAAAGCCTGGAGAAGCGCATCCAACAGCGCACAGAGAATCTCCTTGATCACGGCAGGTCCGACACTCCGTAGTCGAGAGTGGATTTGCAATCCGCACCTAGCTCAAGGGCTTACGTCTACATGGAGTGGGCGAAGGGAAAGCGTGTGAGAGGGACTCTCAGCCATTCTCCATAGAGAATGCTATTAGCATCTCATCTTCCCACTCGGTTCGTAGATGCGGAATATGTCTGACGTAGAACAAATCCCCTAGCCGAACCTTACAAAGCAGCGTGAGGTCGTGGTCGATGACGCACTTCAAAACATGGTAGAATGAGATCTCCGCCGCGCTGAGGAAGTGGTCACACTTTCCGTAGGGCGGTGGCCCGGTCTGCGAAGAGGAAGATTTGTCTTCCTTACCGAGTAGCTTGGCAAGAAGGGCGAGGCAGCCGGAGTTTTGGGATTTGGTGGGCACGGATTGTCTCTAGTTCTGGTCGAAGTAATCTGAGTTGATCCGTTTGAGGGAGGTGGTTCATCGCAAAGCCGATACGATTGTCGACTCGACGTCTCCCGTAGATCGCAAGAAACCCAGCAGAATTGCTCTGAAGCAGCTTGTCCAACTGGTGGTATTCCTGCTTACGTGCGATTCGTGAAATTCTATTAGTGGCCAAAAGTAGTGCAAAAGACCGTATTTTGGCCACATTTGAATTCATCGCGGATCCGCGAGGACGTGGGCGCAATTCCAGACTTTGGAGATGATGGTGGTTCCTCTCCCGGTGATAGTGCTCGACGTAATCGCGGACGAGGAGCCGCAGGTGGCCTTCACGCCCAACGCCTCATGCTGCCTGTATAACTAGGATACATCCGCTCTCCCAACCGCCTACTCCGGCCTCCTCATCTCGAAGAGATCACTGGTTCGCGTGTACCAATCCGGCGAAGCCATCCGCCCGATCGGCTGATACTGCGCGATGTCCATGTGCCCGGTCTCCGGATCAAAAATCCCATCCCGTGCCCACACGCGGAGCACTTCACCGATGACCAGCCGATCCTGACCGATCATCAGAGTACTGTGCTCGCGACATTCGAGAGCCGCCGGCGCCTCGGCGATCCGTGGCGGTTTCACCAAGCGGCTTTCAACATAGCTCAGACCACTCCCCTCGAGTTCGTCCACGCCATGCGGAAGCGTCGCAGCACTCCGGACCATCGGTTCGAGAACTGCCTCATCGACGAGGTTGATCACGAACTCCCCGGTCTCGCGAATGTTCCTCGCAGTGTCCTTCGGCACCCCCGGTTCCTTATCGCCAGGCGCGAACACCACGACCGGTGGCTCGGTTCCAAAAACATTAAAAAACGAGAACGGCGCCGCGTTCACCCGCCCCTGCGAATCGAGGCTAGTCACCCAAGCGATCGGCCGCGGCGTGACCAATGAAGCGAGGATTTTATACGCGGCAGGCGCGTGTTCTCCGGTTAGATCGAATTCCATGCAGACTACCTGCTCGTTCCACCTAGCCGAGTCAACTCGGATCGCTTACCCCGATTGCATTCCAGCCATGGCAGGCTGAGATCACCCGCCGTCACCGAGCCCAGCCAAGAAAACCGCTCCGAATCAGGACAAAATTGCTTAGTAGACAAGCACGCCTCCCACCCCGAAATTAAACCACTATGCCAGAAGACGACGACCCGATCCCGACGCCAGAGCCCGACGATGCCACCCCGAGCGCAACCGGGGGAGATACCCGCGAGCCGACCCCGGCCGTGACCTCTCCAAAAAAGGAGGAAATCGACCCACGGATCGAGTTCCAGAATCCCTTCCGCGGCCACCGCGGAACCTACCATCGGCTCATGCAACCGCTGCGCCTGATCTTCTATTTCCCGCTCTTTCTCAACATCCGCGAGGCGATGCGCATCGTCAGAGACGGCCACGGCCACACCTGGGGCGCAGAGAAGATCATGTTCATCTTCCCGATGATCCCGGTGACCATCATGCTACTCATCATCTGCGGCATCCAGCAGCAGATCTGGGGCGAGATCAACCCCTCGTTCAGCGCCTTTGCTCAGATGATGTGGATCATGTTGCTGTCGCTGTGCCTGTGGACGATCGGTGACGACATCGGCGGCAAGCTCGTCGGTGCCGCGATCGGTGTGATGATTGCCCTCTGCGGAATGTTCATGGCGCTACAACTGACTGGCACGCTCGACATCGCCGGTGGCATCGGCGACTTCATCAACTGGGTCAGTCCAAAATTCGAGCCAGGCACGGCCGTCCTGACGACGATTCTATTCAGCGCGATGTACATCAAATCCTACATCAAGACCCGCGTTCACCAGACCCTCACGACCAACGGCAACCGCTGGAACCCGAGTCGCATCGCGACCGACGCCAGCTACGACGCAGGCTTCCACCGCCTCTACAGCACCACGCCAGACTGGCTCGAGCGTGCGTTCTTCCGCTCGCGCTCGATCTGCATCTGCAGTTCGCAGGATCATGTTCGCAAAAACGACGACGAGATCGAGTCAAAGGCGGTCTACCTGCTACCCAACGTAGCGGGTGCCTCGACGGTCATTGCCGCGATGGAATACGCCGCGTCCAAGCTCGACATCGAGAAGTAGCCCCACGAAGCGCAGCTTGCGGTAGATCCGGTCAGCCGCCGGTAGCTCCCAAGAGCCTGCCGAGGGTTTTCGCTAGTGTATGCAGCCATGTTGGAGTGCTGCGACCCGTGTGCCGTTCGTAGCCTTGGCGAAGAATGGGCGCAGCGTCGAATCGAAATGTAAGTAGGGACGGTTGCGTCCAAGTGCCACCGCTAGCAACGCGGCGCCCGGTCTAAAGCGGCTCCAGGTGCGAATGGCACGTAGATAAGGGGCACCATCGGCGAATAATGCATGGCACCGCAGAAGCATTCAAAAGGCACCAGAGACTGCTGATGCCGGAGCGTAGAACGAACGCCTCGTTCGTTCTGGGAAATCACGGCCCCGCAGGAAGGGGCCAAGATTTCCCCGCCTGCAATCCACGCGAGTATCAGCCAACAGAAAACGATCACCCCGAACGACGCACCTTGCCTGGGCTGCCTGCTAGCGGGAGAGGGTTCGAACTGATGGAACGTTGCGGCGATCGCGCACAGGGACGTTCGCGGATCATCGCTCCGCTCGATCCGAACGAACGGAGGCGTTCGTTCTACCGCGACGACATCAACCGATGGCGGATGCCATCCCGATGCCTAGAGATCCAACCGGCTGGCACTCGGGAAAGTGCCGTTAACTACGTGCCATTCG
>JBLHKE010000820.1:0-3433 GCA_047619485.1 Verrucomicrobiales bacterium
TGGGCGCTTTAGCAACGAAGACAGCGGGGATTTTATCAAGCTCCAGCCCGCATGAGGTTTTCGGAGGTGCCCTTAACGCCGATCTAGTGTAACACTTTTAATACCAACAGTGCGCGAAGAGGGATTCGAACCCCTGACCGATTGAGTGTAAATCAAACGAGTTCTTTATTATAAACGGGTTACGGATGACGGGTTGGCCAGATATCGTCAGGAATTGGGCAAAATGGGCGATTATTTGGCCACCGTATTTCTTCCAAAGGCACGTTGTCACTCTCCTTGGTAACCACGAACCAAGATGGTTGAGATCGCCCGAGCAACCTGGCGGAGCTTTTGCCTGCGGGGTCGATCACCCGAAGAGATCCATCACAGGCTCGGCGGTGCCGTCCGGGGTTACGTAGAACGGTCGTTGCTCGACGTTGTAGTGGTGGTCGTGTGGGATCCCGAGGGCGCGGTAGATTGTGGCGTGGAGTTGTTCGGTGTTGACGGGGTTCTTCACTGTGGTGCAGGGGCGCTCGTCGGCAGTCTCGCCGTAGACGAATCCTTTCTTCACGCCGCCGCCGAAGAGTAGGACGCTACCTGCTCCGGTGAAATGTCGGTGCATGCCGTAGTGCTGCGGAGCATCGATGCGCGGCGGGACGTTCACCTGATCCTTGACCTTCTTCTCGGGTTTGCCCTCCATCATCATGTCGCGGCTGAACTCGCTGGCGACCACGATGAGCGTGCGGTCGAGCAGCTTGCGAGCTTCGAGATCGAGCACCAGCTGCGCGATGGGCGCGTCGATCATCGCCTTGAGATCTTTCATCCGCGTGTGGCCGTTGTCGTGTGTGTCCCAGTATTTGAACGGGTAGTAGCCGTGGGTGACTTCGATGAAGCGCGCGCCGGCTTCAGTGAGTCGGCGCGCGAGCAGGCAACCCAGCCCGAAGCGCCCACCCACCTTGTATTTCTCGTAGCTTTCTTTTGGTTCCAAGCTGAGATCGAACGCCTTGCGCGCCTTGGGGCTGGAGAGGAGACGGTGGGCGTTGTCGACCGATCTCAAAAGCGAATCGCGCTGGTGCTCCGAGCCGTGCCGCTGGATCGGGCTATCGGCGAGCAGTTTCTTGTATTTCTCGTAGCGGTTCGCAAAGCGTGTGTCGCTCATGCCGACGGGTGGCTTAACTGCCTCGACGGCCTGGTCCGGTTCGACCAGGAAGAACGGTGCGAACTCGCTGCCGAGGAAGCCAGAAGTATGGAATGCCTGGAGTGCCTCTTTCTCACCGCCGTCGAAGGTTTGCCCGATATCGATGAAGGCGGGCAGGTCCGGGTTAAGCGGGCCGAGCGTGCGGGAAATCCACGAACCAATATGCGGCGCGGCGACTGTCAGCGGCGGCTCGTAGGCGGTGTGCCAATGGAACTGGTGGCGGCTGTGAAGGATAAACCCGAGGTCGGCGGCACGGTAGGTCTTGATGAGCGTGCCGCGATCCATCACAGCTCCAATCTTTTCCAACCCCTCGGTAAACTTGAGGCCGTCGACGGCGGTGTCGATGGAGGGAAAGGTGGACAACACGCGATTCGGGTCGAGCCCCTTCTCGTAAGGCGTGTAGCGTTTCGGATCGAAGGTATCAGTGCTGGCCATGCCGCCGGCGAGCCAAAGCACAATGACCGTATCGGCGGTGGCGTCGAGAGAATCGGCTTTGGCTTTGGCAGCCGCTGTAGTGGTCGGGTAACCGGCGGCCAACGCTCCGAGGGAAGCGGCGGACGCGGAAGAGAGGAAATCGCGGCGGTTGGTTGAAGTCGTCATGACGGTAGTGGGCGGTGAACTAGTGGATTAACTGAAACTCTGGATGCATGGCGAGCATCCACAGCAGGTCTTCGATCCCTTGCGCTGTAGCTGGAGATCCGAGCACTTCTTGAGCGGATTGTTTTTCTTTCTCTGAAGGCGTGCGGCCCAAGGCGTTGGCAAAAAGGGCTTCGGCGATGGCGCCGGAATCCTTGCCAGATTTCAACCACGCTTTGCCCCCACGCACCATCAACTCGGCCAAGGGCTTGCCGTTGGACAACTCGATGAGCTGCGCAGTGGTAGCGACCGATTCGCGCCGGGTTAGGACCACATCACGTTTAGTCCGACCCAGGGTGCGCATGAGGCGATCGAGCTTGCGGAGTCCAGCTCGCGGTTGCCCGGTTCCACGCTTTTCCTTGGCTCCCCCCGCGGCAAATATTACCTGATCGATACTGTCGAGATACTGCTCGGCGGACATCCTTCGCACCACCGGTCCGCGGAAAACATACTCATCGTCGTCCGGATCATACGGGACTGAGGCTCGCTGGTAAGCCTGTGAGGTGAGAATCATCTGCATGGTGTGTTTCAAATCGTAGCTGTTGGTGACGAGATCGACGGCGAGCCAATCGAGTAGGTCCTGGTTCCAGGCTGGGTTGTCCATCTCATCGACCGGCTCGACCAGTCCGCGGCCGAAGAAGATTGCCCACAGGCGGTTGACCGCCGTGCGGGCGAGGCGGCCGTTTTTCGGAGAGGTCATGATCTCGGAGAGCTGCTTGACGCGTTCCGCGCGCGGGGCTGACGGATCGATGGCGCCGAGTTCGGGATAGAGGAATGCCGGTGCGGCTTTCTCGCCGATCGGTTTATTGCAGCGATGGATATCCATCGGCTGGTCGGCAAAGATTGAGGCGAGGGAGTAGGTCTGCTTGAGAGTCCAATCGTTGATGAATGAATCGTGGCACGACGCGCACTTGATATTGAGCCCGAGAAACACCTGTGCGACATTTTGGGCAGCCTGCATCTCCGTCACCTGTGAGGCGTTCACGGTCCCGCGCCAGGCGACGCCCTTGATGAAGCCATCGGAACCGCCGACCGGATTGATCAGTTCGCGCACGAACTGGTCGTAGGGTTTGTTCTCTGCCAGCGAGGTCTTCAGCCAGTTCGTTATCTGCTTCCCACCCCCGCCATGGTAAGAACGCGACATGCTGTTGCGCAGGCAGTCGCTCCAGAAGGTGAGCCAGTGCTCGCTGTAGTTTTGGGTATCGGCTAGGAGATCAGCGACCAGGCGCGCGCGTTTGTCAGGGCTCTCGTCGCTGTGGAATTTTTCAAGTTCAGCCGGGGTGGGCAGCAGCCCGATCGTGTCCAGGAAAACCCGCCGAGCAAACACCTCATCGCTCACTGCTGCGTCAGAATCGATCTGGTTCTTCTCGTGGTAGGGGGCAAGGAGGCGATCGATCGGATTGGCCTCTGGTCCATCGGGAAGCGCCACCTTGCGGGGCGCCACGGGAGCATTGCGGAACTTGGCAAAGGTAAAGCCTTTCTCCCACTTCACACCCTGGTCGATCCACGCGCGCAGGATCGCGATTTCATCCGAGGTGAGGACCTTACCTTTCGACGGCATGCGCTCATCGGGGTCGTTGCTGAGAACCAGCTTGATCAGCAGGCTGTCGGCGCTCTTGC
>JBLHKE010000821.1:0-3433 GCA_047619485.1 Verrucomicrobiales bacterium
GCGGGTTCGCCACCGGTCTCGACAAAGGCGTTGTGGCACTCGCGGTAGATCTCTGCGCGCAGTTCGGCGGTCGCGTGGTAGACCTCGGACAGAGCCTGGTCGTAGCTGCCGAGGTTCGCTTCTTCTTCAGGCTTCGAAAGGTGCCCGATCAGATCGGCAAGTGGCTCATCTAGCTCCTCTCGGCTAGTGAATCGCACCTCCGGAATCTCGTGCGGCGTAAACACAGGATCGACCAGGAACCCCAACGCTTTCTGTAGCGCATACTCGTAGGTCGAGAGGCGGTCATCTGCCTCGATCAGCAGGCGTGCGATCCCCTTGAACTTCAGATAGGCCTCGGCTGACATGTTGCGCAGTCCAGGCATCTGGTCGCGCGCATGGTAGAGCCGCGACCACGCATCCTGCGACTGCACGGCGCCGACCCGATCGGCCACCGCCGCGGCAATCGCATCCCCCTCGGCGTCGCGGATCAGCTCGACCTGCTTGCTGCACATCTCGCCGACCTCATCGAGCAAGCTGGCAAAAAGGAAAATGCGCTCATCAACCGCATCGACCACCGGCGCCTCAGGATCCGGCCCGGGGAGCACCGTCGCAGTCCACTGATCACCGCTAGCATTCTCGGCACCTGCCCCATCAGCGACCTGCTGCCGGCGCCAAGTCTCCTGCGCGATCTCCGGCATAGGGATGACCTCGCCGTCGTAGTCTAACAAGTTCATCGGCACAAATTTACCGATCTTCGCCAGGATCGCGTCGGGGAACTTAGCTATCCGCGTGTTGTACTGGGTCACAGCGTCGTTGTACCCCTGTCGCATGAATGCGATCTCGTCCTCGAGCGCCACCAGCTGCCTGATGACTAGCGATGTCTGGGTCTGCGCTTTGATCTCAGGATAGTTCTCGATCCGCCCCATGAACGCTCCACCCAGAAGCTGCCCCTCGGCGAGGAATTCACCCGCAAGCTCGGGGTTGAGACCGATACCGCCACGGTAGCCACCGCGCAGCTTCGCGAGTCGTCCCTGCAGATCGCCCTCGTGGTCCATAAAGGATTTGGCAATTTCGATCATCTTCGGCATCAGGTCGTAGCGCTTCTGTAGCGACACCTCGATGTTCGACCAGTTGCGCCGTGCCCGCTCGCGCAGGAAGACCAGATCGTTGTAGTGTAGAATCAATGTTAGGACAACGAGGTAGGCAGGGCCAACGAGTGCCGCCGCCAGGTAGTCGGCCGGACTGAAGGCGCCACGGCTAGCGAACAACATCAGTCCAGCGAGGAGCACCGAGGCGAAGGCTGCGGTCATCCAGGCGATCGCGCGGATGCCACGCTTGGCGACCACCGCCTTCTCCGTGAACGAACTGAGCATGAACGGGTAGTCTTTCACCTCCGGCTTGCACAGGTAGAGGCTATCACCTGTGTGGGGATCGATCTCTGCCATGCCGATCGCATAGAGTGGATCACCAAACTGCAGGCGCGATTCGACGTAGCGCAAACGTCCCTCGCGCGTAGATTCTTTGCGCCAAACCATCAGATCCGCACCCTCGGGATCAATCGGGAACGCGCCCTCGCGGTCGCGGCAGAGGAACGGGCAGCGGCGGATCTCTTTGTGGATTTCAACCCACTTCGCGTTCTTGCCACTACCGCGCTTCTCGTGGATCCGGTAGTCGTAGGTGACGCAAGGTTTGTGGCTCAATGGCCCGAACAGTGGATCGATGCCAGGCGGCAGATCGACGATGCCATTTAACTCCGTCAACCCGTAGGCGACCCCCACGCTGGGCGAGGTCGGCAGGTTCTCTGTCATGCGCTTCAGCTTTACCGATCGGAAGCCCCACCATGTCGCGAGGAAGGCACCCACCAGGCCACCGATGCCCCAGACCCAGGTTCCCCACCCCGAGAGTTTCGCTTTCTGGAACTTGGACTCAAGGTCGAGCAATTCCTGCCGGTCGATCTCTGGCAGCCGGGGCTCATCCAATTCGCTCAAATTGAGCGAGGAAGCGACGAGGTTGTAAGGGAATTTTTTCGACTGGCTGGTGACGCGTTGCGCCGCGGCTGCGAGGTCGATGCGAACCCGACGCAATCGTTCGCGTTGTGCTTGGGTGAGATCACTCAGATTGGTGACGTCACCTAGCGATTCCCACTTTCGATCCCAGCTGATCCCGGCACCCTCCAATTTTCCGGCAAACACTCCTTTGACCGTCTCGTTCTGGCGCACCACTCGCTCATGTGCCGCCCTCAAATCCGATCGCATCATCGCGACCCCTAGGATGCAGAGCACCAGCCCGATGACCATGCTCAGCACCCAAAAATAGGCGAGCAGCCGATGGCGCCCGGTCAGGGAAAAAACCACCACCGTCATCGCCCCGATCAGGACTAGCCCGCCCCAACAAGTAATGATCGACGTGGTCGCCCGGCCCGTACGCTCTTTGAGTTCGGTCTTTTCAGAGATCAGAGGATGATAGTCGCCGAGGCGATCGAAACCAACGGACATACGGTCGCCACTAGGATCGGAGGCATCCATCTCGGCGTAGCCGAAGATGAACGTGGCATCGTTCGGTTCCAGCCGATACTCCGTGTAACGGCGCTTCCCCTGGCGGCGCTTGAACGATTCGGGGACATTGAAATCGGTGCGCCCGCTGGGGCGGACGGCGATCTCACCAGTCTTGTCGCGCAGCAGGAACTGGGAGACATATTCCTGGCGATCAATCTCAGTGACCCAGCGCGTGTCGCCATCGGAGTCACGCTCCTCGCGTTCGACGAGGTAGCGAAAGTAGATGCTCGGGGTGTCGGTATCTGGCGATTGCAGGACGCCTGCCTCGCTGTAGGGCACGGCGCTGCCACGCAGGTTGATCTCACCGGGAACTGCGGCCTGAACCTCAGTGTTCGGAACCCGAGCGAGCTGACGGATATCCGCAACTTTCTCGAAGCTGCATTTCTGGAGACCGACGCCAAACCCCATGAACACTGTGAACATCAGCAGGTGGAACAAGATTCCGCCGAGCCCCTTGCCTCCCTTCGCCTGCTTCGGCGGTTCGCAGATGACACAGACGTGATCCTGCCGTGGCTGAGAGCGGTGGCCATCGAAGGTGCGAAGTGGAATCGTCGCACCACACTTGCTGCAGAGATTGATATTCATCGATCCGAACCTAGCAGCCGAGCAGCGCAAACCGCAAGACTGAGTAAAATAGATTGCATAGGTCCAGGAAATATGCGTTATACATTCTATGCCTCGTTGCTGTTATATTTTGCCTACTGTTTCGTCCAGATATTATTACCATTGGCTTAGCCGTGTCGCGGGTCGGAACTTTGTCTTTGGGGCACATAAAAGAGATGTTTTTCGGACGGTGATGCGGCAGGTCGAAGCGTTCTCAGGGGTGCAGGTAGTCACCTGGACGATTCTTTCAAATCACTTCCACGTCCTGCTGGAGGTGTCGCCTCGCCCCGCGGTGG
>JBLHKE010000822.1:0-3433 GCA_047619485.1 Verrucomicrobiales bacterium
TGCCTTCGTGTTCTACAATGACGACTGGAACGTCGTTGCCTCGATCGATCTCTGCCTCATGTGCAATGGTTCTCAGGAACGCTCGCTGAAAGTGGCAAATGATCTGGATTTCACCCACCTGCAGAAAATCGTCGCGGGGGCCGGGTTGCCAGTGCTGGCGGAAAGTTCTGGGTGTACTAAATTTTTCGAGCGCGAGGATCCGAACTAGGGTGCGATTACAGAAACTGAACGAAATTGTAAATACTTCTCCTCGGATCCTTAGGGCTTGTCAGTAAATAACTCCTACAATCTGCTGGTTATTTTGGCCATCACCCGCGTTAGCTTCCAACTCAAATAGCCCGCTATAATCGCTGAAATCTGCCTTGGTGCTGGCTAAAATTCCTGCGCCTCTTTGTATGACTTATTTCCTGACAACCCCTTAGGTTGGAAAAGTCGCGCCGAAGGCGAAGCGCGTGATCTATTTGCACATGGCGGGTTCGCCTCCTGGTCTCGACATGTTCGACTGGAAGTCCGAGCTGAAGACGCGCAACATGCAACCTTGTCCTGACTCGTTCTTCGAGGGCGTGCAGCTGGCGTTCACCAAGGGGCACCCGAATCTGCTCGGCTCGCCTTACGAATTCAAACGGCATGGTAAGAGTGGCCAATGGCTGTGTGAATTGTTCAAGCATTTCCCGGAGGTGATCGATGATGTAACGGTGATTAAATCGATGCACACCGAGCAGTTTAACCACGCGCCGGCGCCGCTTTTGCTCTACACCGGTTCTGCGCAATTCGGCGGGGCGTCGATCGGGTCGTGGGCGACCTACGGGCTCGGCAACGAGAATGCGAACCTGCCAGGCTTCGTTGTGCTGTTGTCGGGTGGCTCGGATCCGTCGGGTGGCAAGAGCTTGTGGGGTAGTGGGTTTCTCCCCTCGACCTATCAGGGGGTGCCGTGCCGCTCGTCGGGTGAACCAGTCCTGTATGTGTCCAATCCGAAGGGGATGTCGCGTGATGTGCGACGTCGTAGTCTCGATGCGCTGAAGGAGTTGAACGAGTATGAACTCGAGACAGTCGGCGATCCTTAAACTCTGGCGCGCATCAACCAGTACTAGCTGGCCTACCGCATGCAGATGGCGGTGCCGGAGGTGATGGATATCGAAGGAGCCGGAAAAGATCCAAGAGATGTATGGTGCGCAGCCGGGCAAGGCATCGTTCGCCAACAACTGCCTGCTGGCGCGGAAGCTGGTTGAGGATGGGGTGCGCTTTGTGCAACTGTTCGACTATGGCTGGGATCTCCACGGGACTGGGTCAGGTGACGATCTGATCAAGAGGTTCCCGCAGAAGATGATGGACATCGATCAGCCGATCACGGCACTGCTCAAGGATCTCAAGCAGCGTGGGTTGTTGGATGAGACCTTGGTGGTGTGGGGTGGGAGTTCGGGCGCACCTCGATGAACGAGGCGCGTGGCGGATCGAAACACCTCGGTCGTGATCATCACCCGGGTGCGTTTTCGATCTGGATGGCCGGCGGAGGCATCAAGCCCGGCATGGAGTACGGCGCGACCGACGAACTCGGCTACAACGTCGTGCAGGACAAGATGAGTGTGGGCGATCTGCAGGCGACGATCCTGCACCTGCTCGGGCTGGACCGAGAGCGGTTGAGCTACTCGTTCCAGGGCTTGAACCAGCGATTGATCGGGCCGGCGCACGAACCGAAGGTGTACCATTCGCTCATCGGGTAGCGTTGCACGGAGTTGCACTCGGTGAACTACCTCTGCTATGACCACGGCTTTCTCGCGACCTGTCAGAGGTATCTCGCTCCAAACGCTGCTGTCTTCGTGGCGCTCTAGAAGGTCAAGTGTGGCATAGCTGCCGCCTACACAGTGCCACTCCGTGCTACTTTTGATACCGACGGCTTGAACTTGTGTGCTCGGCGAATCTGGCCGATACTGCGTCTCCCCGCCATGAGTGATTCAGACGACCCCAAACCGCCTAGCCCCGACGAGATCAGCAAGAAGCTCGCCGAGTTCATGAAAACGAACTTCGGGGGCAATGTGTCCTTCGCCGGATTCCCGGGAATGGATGAGCACGATTTGAAATCGGAGGAGGTCGATGACACCCAAGACGAGATCGAGACCCGCCGCGACAATGACATCTTTGGTTTCGACTATCGCCCGCGAGACATCAAGGCGCACCTCGACCGGTTCGTGATCCGGCAGGATGAGGCGAAGAAGGTTCTCTCGATCGCTGTCTGCGACCACTACAATCACGCGAAATTCCTGCGCCGGCTGGAGAAAGATGACCCGGAGCGTGCCGCCGAGGTGGAGTTCGCCAAGCAGAACGTCATCGTGGTCGGTCCGACCGGGGTTGGGAAAACCTATCTCATCAAGCACATCGCCGAGTTGATTGGCGTGCCGTTCGTGAAGGCCGACGCGACGAAATTTTCTGAAACAGGATATGTCGGCGCGGATGTCGACGACCTGGTGCGCGAGTTAGTGCAGGAGGCCGACGGCGACGTGGCGCTGGCGGAACACGGGATCATCTACATCGATGAGGTCGACAAGCTGGCGAGCAAGGGCGGGGCGATGGGGCGTGATGTGAGCGGCCGCGGCGTGCAGACGACGCTGTTGAAATTGATGGAGGAAACCCATGTCTCGGTGCGCAACCCGAACGACATGCGCTCGCAGATGCAGGCGATGTTCGACACGCAGCGCGGTGGTGGTGGTGGTGCCCAGAAGGATAAGGTGAGCACACGCCACATCCTGTTCATCGTCAGTGGTGCCTTCTCCGGGCTCGAGAAGATCATCGACCAGCGCGTGCGCAAGGGGGCGATCGGATTTGGAGCTACCGCTGCGGGCGAAATTTCGGAGAGCGAATTGTTCCGCCACGCGGGGACTCAGGATTACATCGAGTATGGCTTCGAGGCCGAGTTCATTGGTCGACTGCCTGTGCGGGTGGTCTGTGATCCGTTGGAAGCGGCTGACCTCAAAGAGATCATGCTCAGCTCCGAGGGCAGCCTGTTGAAGCAGGTCGAGCGCGAGTTTGCCGCGTTTGGCATCCGTTCGAAGTTCGAGGAGTCGGCGCTGGATATCATCGCCGAGCGCGCCGCTGAGGAGGGGACTGGAGCCCGCGGGTTGCAGACCGTGTGCGAGCGGATTTTACGCGACTTCAAATTTGAGTTGCCGGGGACTTCGGTGGCCGAACTGGTGGTTGATGAGGAATTGATTAATGATCCCGACGCGGTGCTTGCCCGCTACCGGGAGTTGGGGCGTGCGGTGAATGTGGAGAAGGTTTCCGAAGAGGTCGATTGTTTCGTCAGGAAATTCGGCAGCCAGCACGGGGTCGACTTGAAGTTCTCGCAGGAGGCGATCGCCGCGCTTGGCGAGAAAGCTGCCGTGCGCCACATCAGTTCGCTCGCCCTGTGTGAGAGCTTGTTCAAAGACTACCAGTTTGG
>JBLHKE010000823.1:0-3423 GCA_047619485.1 Verrucomicrobiales bacterium
ACAAACGTGAATCCTTTGTGCTCGAACCCGTAGTAGTCTGGCCCGACCTTCTCCCGATATTTCTTCAGCGATTGCGCCGTCGGCGTGTTCTCGACATCGTGGTTTCCCGCGGCGCAGTAACAGGGCAACTTGAATCCCGACTTGATCTTGTTAAAATCCGCGAAGGATTTTTCATTCGCCTTCTGCACCAGATCGCCGCAGATAACCACAAAATCGGGTGCCATCTCATTGATCTTCACCACAGCCTTCTCGAACATGCGGACGTCGTGCTCATAGCCGCCCATGCCGAGTTGGGTGTCACACATCTGGACGAAGGAAAAACTTTTGTCCTCGCTAGATTCCTCGTCCCCGGAGAGCAATGGCGCCCCCAGGATGGCGCCGATCACCAATAGGATCGGATAGAGGCGAATCAGTTGGCTCCTAGTTATGTAGCGCTTGGATTTCATCTCCATATGCTATCCGGTAGCTGGAGAAATTCAATGTGATTGCCTCCGTGGGTTGCCGCGAGGCAGCCGCGGCTCAGAACGCACCGTCCTCCGACAACCTACTCCGACACGAAAAAGCCCCGGCAGTTTCCTGCCGGGGCTCTCTGAATTTACGTTAGGCGGGTAACCTAGTCGCGACGGCCACGGCCGCCACCACCACCACCTCGGCGATCTCCGCCACGGCCACCACCACCACCACGGCGGTCGTCGTCACGCGGTTTGCGCTCGCCGATCTCGTAGGTTGGCTCGGTCTGCGGCTCACCCTTCTCTTCGAGGGCTGCCTTGCGGCTCATCTTGACGCGCTTCTTGTCGTCGACACCGATGCACTTGGCAAAGACACGGTCGCCGACGCGCACGACGTCTTCGACTTCCTCAACGCGGTAGCTCGCAAGCTCCGAGATGTGGATCATGCCGTCGCGACCTGGAAGAACTTCCATGAACGCTCCGAAGTTCGTCGTCGAGACGATCTTGCCTTCGTAGATCTTGTCGATCTCGATGTCGGCGGTGATGTTGTTAATCATCTCCTTACAACGCTCGAGCGACTCGAGCTTGGTGCTGTAGATATGCACCGTGCCGTCGTCTTCGATGTTGATCTCGGCGCCAGTCTCAGCCTGGATGCCTTTGATGATCTTGCCGCCAGGTCCGATGATACCACCGATTTTATCCGGATCGATCTTGATCGTCTCAATCCGCGGCGCGTATTCGCTGAGGACGTTTGGATCTTTGATGCTCTCGGCCATGACACCGAGGATCGTCGTGCGAGCCTCTTTGGCCTGGTGGATCGCCTCAGTGAGGATCTCCAATGGCAAGCCCGGGAGCTTGAGGTCGAGTTGGTAACCGGTGACACCTTTGCTGGTTCCACAGAGTTTGAAGTCCATGTCGCCGAAGTGGTCTTCCGAACCGATGATGTCGAGCAGGCGCTTGTATTTGGTGATCTTGCCAGACTCATCTCGCTCGGAGACAAGGCCAACAGAGATACCTGCGACTGGTCGGATCAGTGGGACACCTGCGTCGAGCAATGCCATCACACCGGAACAGACGGAAGCCATCGAGGTCGAACCGTTCGAAGACATCACCTCGCTGCTGATGCGCAGCGCGTAGGGGAAGTCGTCTTCGCTCGGAAGGACTGGAAGGATGGAACGCTCAGCAAGTGCACCGTGACCGATCTCGCGGCGGTTGATACCACCCATACGACCGGTTTCGCCGACGCTGAACGGCGGGAAGTTGTAGTGCAACAGGAAGCGCTTCGAATCCGCTCCACCTGTGTAGTTGTCGACGAACTGTGATTCATCCAACGGGGCAAGGGTTGCGAGCGCGAGCGCTTGCGTCTCACCACGTGCGAACAGTGCCGAACCATGGCACCGCTTGATCACGCCGATCTCACCAGAAAGCGCACGTAGGTCGCCAATCTCGCGACCGTCGGCACGTTTGCCCTTCTCCATGATGCTGACGCGGAAGGCTTCCTTCTGCACGTAGTCGAAGGCCTGACCGATCTCGAAATCAACCGCGTCCGGGTAGGTCTCGAGGATCTTGGCGTTGACCTCTTCGCGCAGGGCGTCGATCGCTTTGCCGCGAGCCACCTTGGTCGGGTTGTAGATAGCAGCTTCGATGCGGTCACCAGCAACCTGGTAAGCGATGTCGAGCAACTCCTGCTTAGCGACTTTCAGCACTGGCACGCGCTTCTCTTTGCCACACATGGCGATGAGTTCGTGCTGCGCCTTGACCAGCACCGTGACGTGCTCTTGGGCGAATGCGAGCGCCTTGATGAATACCTCTTCAGGAACTTCATCACCAGCACCTTCGATCATGATGACGTCGTTCTCGTTACCAACGTAGACAAGATCCAGGTCAGAACCTTCCATCTCGGTGTGGGTCGGGTTGACGATGAATTCACCGTCTACATGGCCAACACGCACGGCACCAATTGGGCCAGCGAATGGAATGTCCGAAACACAGAGGGCAGCCGAAGCGCCGTTCATGCTGAGGACATCGGAGTCGTTTTCACCATCAGCACCGAGCAAAAGCGCTACGATCTGGGTGTCATACAGGTAACCTTTCGGGAACAGCGGGCGCAGTGGGCGATCCGTCATCCGACAGGTGAGAATTTCCTTCTCCGTCGGTCGACCTTCTCGTTTAAAGTAACCTCCTGGGAATCTCCCGGCAGCGGATGCCTTCTCTTTGTATTCGACACTAAGCGGGAACCAGTCTTGGCCCTCCCGCATTTTGGTCTGTGAAACTGCTGTGACGAGAATGACTGTCTCCCCGCACTGGACGGTGACAGCCCCATCGGCGAGGTTGGCCATTTTGCCACTCTCGATGGTGATTTCTTTCGACCCAACCTGGGCCGTAACTTTATGCGTACTCATTTACTTTTTTCTAGTGGGTTCGCGCCAGGGATCTCCCGACGATGTCTTCTATCTTAACAGGGTTCGATCGCATGGGCAGCCACATCACCCGAGCGGGGTGATGACAATCCGGAGACGGATTCGCAGAGCATGCGGATAAATCGGAGCGGCTCAAAAAATGCGTTCAGCCAAGTTGCTCTCCCCAAATTGAATCGGGGATAAGCTGGCTAATTTTCGCCTTCTTGATCCGTCTGCCCGACTAGCGTCGTAGGTTGAGAACCTTGAGGCACTTCTGGTAACGCTCTTCGCTTTCCTCTCTGAGATAGTCGAGGAGCTTGCGGCGCGTCGCGACGAGCTTTAGCAGCCCGCGGCGTGAGGAGAAATCCTTCTTGTTGATGCCCATGTGCGCGGTGAGGTGGTTGATCCTCTCGCTCAGCAGTGCAATCTGGACATCGGCGCTGCCGGTGTCCTTCTCGTGGAGTTGGAACTCCTTGATGTCAGTTTTTGTCGTTGTATCGCTCATTTTCTTTTTCCGGCGTTGATGCCACCTTGGCATCGGGTTCTCCGTTCGAATCAGTCTGCCGGAGAGCGTG
>JBLHKE010000824.1:0-3421 GCA_047619485.1 Verrucomicrobiales bacterium
GGACTTGGACCTCGAACGCTTCGATTCGCTCGATGCGGTTCATGGCGATGGCAAGATTTGGCAGCTAGTCGAAGAGCAGATCGAACTCGGCGAGATGCCGCCGAGAAAGAAGCCGCAGCTATCGGCGGAACAGGAATCCGCATTGCTCGGGTGGGTGCGGTCTACGCTGCGAGAGATTGGTGAGGCGAATGCTGGCGACCCAGGCGCAGTGGTGCTGCGGCGGCTGTCGAATGCCGAATACACTTACAGCCTGCGCGATCTTACCGGAATCGCATCGCTCGACCCGGCGCACGAATTTCCGGTCGATGGCGCGGCTGGCGAGGGCTTTACAAATGCCGGTGCGGCACTGGTGATGTCGCCATCATTGTTTACCAAGTACCTTGATGCGGCGAAGGACGTTGCGCAGCATGCGGTTTTGCTCCCGGACGGTGTTGCATTTTCGGAGAAGACAACGAGGCGGGATTGGACGGATGAGAAACTCGCCGCGATCCGTGCATTTTACGCGAGGTTTACCAGTGCGGGTGGCGGGACGGCGGTCAACCTCCAGGGGATCAAGTTCGATACAAAAGACGGCGGAGTGTTGCCCTTGCAGCGCTACTTCGCTGCGACTTTGGAACTGCGCACGGGGGAGAAAGGCGTCGGGGAAATTTCGCGCGAACATGGTTTAAACGCCAAGTATCTCGACACGCTGTGGGCAGCTTTGAATGATACGAAACCATCGCTGCTTCTCGATCCGATCCGCGCGCAGTGGCGTGATTCAGAACCTGGAGATGCAAACGCCCTAGCGGAGGCGATCGGCCGTTGGCAGGGCGCGCTGTGGCGCTTCACCACGGTCGGCCACATCGGTAAACGCGATGGTCCAAAGGCTTGGCAGGAACCGGTCGATCCGCTGGTCACCTCAAAGGAACTCCGGGTGAAGTTGCCCGATCCGGTCGATGGAAAAGATGTCACGATCTACCTTCACACCTCTGATGCCGGCGACGGCAGTGAGGGAGATGACGCGATCTGGCAGAGCCCGAGGATCGTCCACCCGAAACGTCCGCCTGTCTTGCTGGCCGATGCCGCGGAGCTAGTTCAGCGCGTGGACATGGTGATGGACTTGGAGTTAGGGCGGACGAGCACCTACCTCGAGGTGCTCGCCGAATCTCACCGCACTAAAGAACCGATCCATGAGATCGTGCAGCGCAGGAAACTCGATGTCACGATCGCCGCGCGCTGGGCCTCACTGGTGCAACTCGGTCGATCGGTTCTACCAAAACCGGACGGCCACTACACCGAGAAGCACGTCAACGTCGCGGGCAATCCCGACATCCGTGGTTGGGGGTCGGAGCAGACGCCCAGCCTCACCGGTAACGCCTCTGATAAGGACGCGATTTTCAGCACGCTTGCCATGCCCGGTCGCAGCGTGATCATGCACCCATCTCCGACGAAGGAAGCGATCATATACTGGCGCAGCCCGATCGCGGGCAAGATCCGAGCTAGCGGACTCGTTGTAGATGCGGATGGCAATTGCGGCAATGGCGTCGAGTGGCGCGTGGATTTGGTGAATCGTAGTGGGGTTGCCAACATTGCCACTGGCGTGGTCGACAACGGCGCGCGGAAGGAATTTGATCCAACCGCAGAGTTCGCTGTAGCGCTTGGCGATCTGGTTAAATTGGCGATCAATCCGCGCAACCGTGACCACGTCTGCGACTCGACGGTGGTCGGGTTGACGATCCGCGAGGTCGGGGGCAAGAGGCGCACTTGGGATCTCGCTGAGCAAGTGGTCGATCGACTGCACGATAGCAATCCCTTGTCCGATACTTTTGGCAATGCCGACGTGTGGCACTTCTGCGCATCGGAGACTGCTGGTGCTGCGAAGAACGTGATCCCACCCGGCTCCACTTTGGCGATTTGGCGAGCCGCGGTGGTCGGCGGCAAGTCGGCTGCGGAATTACAGACGGCTGCCGGCCAAATGCAGAAACTGTTGGTTTCATCAGGCGCCGCCGGTGCTCCTGACCAAGTCTTGCGTGCGACGTTGCTCGATTGGAACGGTCCGCTCGAATGGAGCAAGGGGGGGGCAGGCACTAAGCTCAGATCCGGAGACCTCCGCGCAACGGCGCCGTCGGTTCTCAGTTTTCGTATTCCCGCTGCCTTGGCCGCAGGCGCGGAACTGGTGACCCGCGCCAGCTTGCATCCGCAGGACGGGGCAGGGGGGAGTGTACAAATGCGCGTGCTGTTCACACCGCCCACCAAAATGGCGGGGCCGGCCGTCGGTTCGATCAATCCCAAGGGCGGAAAAAAAATGTGGAGCGATGGCCTCGTGCCGGTCGAATCCTCGGTGCCGATCATCGTTCGCGACGGCAGCAAAACTCGAACCCGGCTTGCTGCGGACATCGAGGTCTTCCGGAATCTTTTCCCGGCAGCGCTGTGCTACACCAAGATCGTTCCGGTGGACGAAGTGGTGACACTAACGCTGTTCTACCGAGAAGATCACCACCTGCGACGCCTGATGCTCGACGACGCTGAGACTGCACAGCTCGATAGGCTATGGAGCGAACTTCACTTTGTCAGCGAGGACGCTCTGCAGCTGGTCGACGCTTTCGAGCAGCTGTGGCAGTTCGCCACGCAGGACGCCGACCCGAGCGCGTTCACGCCGATGCGCGAACCGATCCAACAACGAGCGGAATTATTCAAACAAGAGCGCGTCGCTGCCGAGCCGAACCACATCGAAAGCATCCTCAACTTTGCCGACCAGGCGTGGCGTCGTCCGCTATCCGCAGATGAGAAACGCGATCTGCGGTCGCTCTACAGAACGCTGCGCGAAGAAGGGCTCCCGCATGAGGGCGCCGCGCGTCTTACCCTCGCTCGTGTCCTTGTTGCGCCAGCCTTTCTCTACAAATTGGAGAACCCGCTACCCGGAACCAAGCCTGCGCTGGTGAGCGATCTTGAACTGGCCTCGCGCTTGAGCTACTTCCTGTGGAGCTCGAGTCCGGACCAAGAACTCATGCAACTCGCCGCTGCCGGCGAGTTGCAGAATCCTAATGTCCTCGTTGCCCAGGCGCGGCGCATGCTCAAGGGGGCTCGGGTGGTTCGACTCGCCACCGAGTTCGGCAGCCAATGGTTGCATGTGCGCGATTTTGATGACTTCGATGAGAAGAGCGAACGCCATTTTCCAGAGTTTGCCGCCGTGCGCAAAGCGCTCGGCGAAGAACCGGTGCGTTTTTTTACCGACATGTTCCAGCGCGATGGATCAGTGCTCGATTTGCTGGCCGCCGATCACGTGTTCGTGAACGGGACGCTTGCAAAATACTACGGGATTGGCGGAGTTGAAGGCGCAGTGTGGCGGCGGGTCGAAGACGCGCAAGCCAACGGGCGCGGAGGCGTTCTGGGATTCGGTGCGACGCTCGCCAAACAGAGTGGTGCTTCACGGACGAGCCCG
>JBLHKE010000825.1:0-3415 GCA_047619485.1 Verrucomicrobiales bacterium
CGAGACCGAGAACATGGAGCCAGTGTTTTTCGATATCTCGAAGCATCTCGGCAAGCAGATTCGAGTGCGCGTGGTCGACGAGAGTTCCGCGCTTTGGGGGCACATCAATTACGACGATCTCCGCTTTCACGACAGCAGGCCAATCGTCCGCCCGGGCCGAGTCGTGAGCAACCCGCTGCTTCAACACCTCCTGCCAAATCCGGTTGGTGCGGATGCTGATCCGTCAGTGGCTGCCATGCAGGTGCCCGAGGGATTCCAGGTCAATCTAATCGCGAAACAACCCACCGTGACCCAGCCGATCGCGTTCACCTTCGACGCGCGCGGGCGGATCTGGATCGCCGAGGCGCACAGCTACCCTTTACGCCAAGCGGAGGGTGAGGGGCGGGATCGCATCATCATCCTCGAGGACACGGAGGGCGATGGCACCTTCAAGAAGAAGACCACCTTCGCGACAGGCTTGAATCTGGTCAGCGGGCTCGAGGTCGGGTTTGGTGGCGTCTGGGTCGGGGCAGCACCGCAGCTGCTGTTCATTCCAGACAAAGATCGTGACGACGTGCCAGATAGCGATCCAGTGGTTCTGTTAGACGGCTGGGGCTACGCGGACACACACGAGACACTCAACAGTTTCATCTGGGGGCCGGACGGCTACCTCTACGGCAACCAGGGCGTCTTCAACCATTCGAAGATCGGTAAGCCAGGCGCGCCGCCGGAGGAACGCATCGAGATGCGTGCGGGGGTTTGGCGTTACCATCCGCAGCGGCACGAGTTCGAGATTTTTGCCACTGGTGGCAGCAACCAGTGGGGAATCGATTTCGACGAGATGGGGCACATGTTCATCACCCACTGCCGCAGCGCCTGGGGTGGCGGCCCGACCAGCTACGTGGTGCGAAATGGCCACTACTGGAACCAATCGAACTCGCACCACGCGCCGTTCGTCTCTGCGGGCACGCCCGGGTTCAATCCCGGTGGCGGTGATGAGTTTCGTAATTTCCTGCTGTCCTCAGCGCGCTACGGCCACGGCGAAGGCGGTGCTGGTAAGCCGGGGTCGCGAGCGCTCTACGGCGGGCATTCGCACGTCGGCACGATGATCTACCTCGGCAATAATTGGCCGCAGGAATACCGCAACCAGCTGTTCACCCACAACTTACACGGCCACCAAATGAATCGCCAGATCAACCAGCGCCAAGGCTCTGGTTTCAACACGGTGCACGCTGGTAGCGATCAACTGCTGACGCCGGACCCACGCTTTATCGGGGTCGATCTAAAATACGGCCCCGATGGTGCGGTCTACATGATCGACTGGCATGACAAGCAGCACTGCCACACGAACAACACCGAGGCCTGGGAGCGCAGCGACGGGCGGCTCTACCGAATGGCCTGGAAGGAGACCTACCAGCCGGTGACAATCGATCTCCGCAAAAAATCGCTACCCGAGCTGATGAAGTTGGCACTGTCGAAAGACGAGTGGTTATCGCGCACCGCCCGGCGACTGCTCCAAGAGAGCGGATCGGGAACCAAGGAGGGCGACTGGCCAAGCCGAGGCCCACAGACGGAGCTGTTCAATTTGGTTGGTCAACAGGAGGTCGAACCAGCAACCGCCCTGAGGGCGATATGGGCGCTGCATGCCTTGGGGGCTGGGACTCCCCACCTCGCGCTCAGCCACTCCGATGAAAACGTGCGCGCGGCGGCGGTGCACCTGCGCACCGAACTCACGATCCCGGCAGGGCGGCTGTTGCAGCTCGCCAAGTCCGATCCCTCCGCGATGGTGCGCCTCGCCATCGCCTCGACGCTGCCCGATTTGAACAATCGCGAGGCGGCATGGGCGATCATCGAGACGCTCGCTACGAAACACGAGGACGACCAGGATCCGTACCTGCCAAAGATGATCTGGTACGCGATGGCGGAACTGACCCTCGCCGACCCAGCACGCGCGGTGCGCCTCGCCAAGACGACACCGATGCCGGTGCTCTCCGACTCGATCTTCTGGTACCTAGGTCGCTCCGCTGCAGGCCGAGACCAGATCGTGCAAGTCCTGAGAGCTCCAGGGCGGGTCGACGATGCACGCGTCCTGCAATTGATGGCGTCCTCTCTCCCCTCGAAAGGGCAGCTGCCGATGCCACCAGGCTGGCAAGGTCTCTCTGCCCGACTGCGTAGCCCCACGACCACCGCCGCCTTGGACAAGCTCAACGGCCTGTTCGGCGATATCTCTGTCATGAGAGACAAGCGCAGTATGCTCGTCGATCTCGGAGCAGCGAAGCAGGATCGCCAGCAGGCGCTCAATTTTTTAAAGGACGCCGGCGACCTCGGCTGTGCGCCCGAGTTCATTGCCCTCATGAAAGAACCTGAGTTCCGCACTCAGGTTCTCCCGCTGATGGCGCGCTTCGATGATGAGCAGGTGGCCGCCGCCGTTCTCGCCGAGCTGCCTGGATTGCAAGACGCCGACCTGAACGCCGCCATCGCCGCGCTGAGCTCGCAGCCGCTGCTCGCCAAAGCATTGCTAACCCAGATCAAGAACGGCGATGCCGAAAGCGCCCTACTCACCAGCCTGCACGTCCGCCAGATGCAATCTCTCGGTAACCGGACGGTCGATCGCCTGCTATCCGAGGTCTGGGGCAAGGCCAAGGAGAGCGGCGCCGATGCCAAAGCGAGCATCGCAAAATACAAGAAACTCTACACCGCTGCGCCACTGTGGTCTTTCGATCGCAGTGCGGGTGCCATCGTCTTCACCAAGACCTGTGCGATCTGTCACACCAAAGATGGCGCGGGCAAGCACCTCGGCCCCGACCTGAGCGGATCTCATAGCAGCGGCCTCGACTACTTCCTCGAGAGTATCATCGATCCGAATGCGGTGATCGGTGAGACCTTCCAGCTCAACGTCATCACCAAGAAAGATGGCAGCGTCATCAGCGGGATGCCAGCGGACGAGGACGATGTGACCCTGACAGTGCAGACCCTCACCGAAACAGTTCAGGTTCCGAAGTCTGAAATCAAGTCACGCCAGGTGATGGAACAGAGCATGATGCCGCCGGGCATCCTCGGGGCGCTCAGCGAAAAAGAGGTGATCGAGTTACTGCAGTATCTGACAACCGAATAGAACGGGAACACACACATCACGCCAGCACGCCGTCAATGACATGCCCGTGCACGTTGGTAAGCCTGCGCTCGAGCCCATTGTGGTAGTAGCTCAAGCGCTCGTGATCGAGTCCCATCAGGTGCAAGATCGTCGCGTTGAAATCGTAGACTTCGACCTTGTCAGTCACCGCTTTGAAACCGAACTCATCACTCTCCCCATGACTGTGCCCGTGCTTCACGCCTGCACCCGCCAGAAAACAGGTGAAGGCTTCGGGGTTGTGATCGCGCCCCGTGCCGTTGCCTTGCAAGAATGGCATGCGCCCGAACTCGGTCGCCCACACGA
>JBLHKE010000826.1:0-3408 GCA_047619485.1 Verrucomicrobiales bacterium
AGCACGATCTCCCAGAAAATGACCACCAGATACTCGCGTCTCCTCCGCCATGTGAGGCTCCCTTTCGTCATCCTCGGACTCCTCACCACCTGCCTGCAAGCCCAAGAATTTCTCCACGTCGCCGGTGAAGATTTTATCGGTGCCGAAATCCTCACTGCCATCGATGAAGGCGGTGAACTGGTGGCCAGAGTCCCGAACACGAGCGGCACCTGGAGCACGGACGGTGGTGAGGGAATCGTATCGTCCGACCTCTCGAGCCCGATCTATACTGTCACGACCGCCGGTGAAGTGACGCTCTCGTTCGATCACCGATACCACTTTGAAGACGATGGAATCACTCGCAGGGATGGCGGTGCGGTGTTCATCCGCATCAATGGCGAACCAACCGAATACGTCGAAGGCAACGCCTTCTCTCAAAATGGATACGATGGCTTCGGCGCTGCCGGTGACGGGCGCACCATCACCGGCAACTGCCCCCCGATCGGTGCCGCTGAACCAGATGGGAAATTTGGCTTCAACGGCGCTTCTGCAGGATTCGCAGACGGCGACTACATCGAGAGCCTTGTCTCACTCGGCACTTTCGAAGTCGGCGATACCATCTCCGTCACCTTCGTCGGCGCGTGGGACGAAGGCTTCGTCCAGACACCCTCACCGAACTGGGACATCGCTAGTTTTTCTCTGGCAGATACGGGCGCGACACTCGCCGATCTAAAGTTTGCCGATGGCGCGGGGATATTCACTGTCAGCAGCATGGGCGATATCGCCACTCCTTGGAACTATGCTGGCACAGCCTTCATCGTTTTCGAGACGGATACTGACGACCTTAGCGCAGACCGGTATGTCGCGGATCCGGCGGGTCCTGATACGTTCATCGATCTCAACGGGGCAAATCTGATCGTGCAGATTGAGAGCGACGAGCTGGAAGTCGGCGACCGCTTCACACTCTTCGAAGGCGGCACCATGCGCGGTAATTACGCCAGCATCGCCCTGCCGGAGGGGCAGTGGGACCTGTCCGGCCTCGCATCCGGCGGCGACGGCATCATCACTTACGCCAGCAATGCCCTGCCCGGCTGGCTGGTGCGCAACCTCGACGTCGTCGGCGGCACCGGTTCCGGCAATGTCGATTCCCTCACCGAAGCAGATGGCCTCATCGCCAACACCGGCACCGCCAACTTCACCCTGCAGGGCGATCGCACCGAGGTGCGCCCGATCCTCGACCTCGGCGGCGGCGCTGGCGACTACCCAGTGAACGACCTCTACCCGGGCAGCACGCCAACCTCCGGTACGACGCGCGATGACTTCGTCATCTTCGCGACCTCGCAGGTCACTATCCCAGCTGGCACCTGGTCGATCGCGATCGCATCGGACGATGGCGGGTCAATCAAAGTCGAAGGGGTCGACTTCTCGACTGGGGCAGCTGGCGTTGAGAGCAGGTTTGGCGAAGAAGATCCACCGTTGCGTTTGAGCGACGACTCCGTGCGCTTCGACGCCAAGCGTGGCCACGGCTGGACAGGTGGCACCTTTGTCCTGACAGAACCACTGAGCACCACGGTCACCGCTGTGATGTTCGAGCGTGGCGGAGGAGACTCCATCGAAGTCGCCGTGCGCGACGCCACGAGTGGCATCGACAACGCCCCTCAAAACGGTGCCGCATCGGGTTGGGCGCTCCTCGAAGATGGCCTGAACGGCTGGACCTTGCGCACTGGCACTACCACGGCCGACCGCGGCGAAGCCATTCACGTCGGCGGGCTCAACTCCATCCGCCCGGAATCGGTCACCGCCGGGGACGCGAACCTGCGCAACCCCCAGTATGGACCAGCCGTCACCTCCCCCGGACTCACCCAGGAATGGTGGCAGCTGGGCAATCCGGCCACCAAGGAAGGGATGGACGTGCTGTTCGCCGGCAGTTTCCCAGACGTCGGCCCCTTCAAAGGTTCCGAAAACGGTGGCAGTGGCACCTGGTGGACCGGCAGCGGCAATGCCATCCCAGGGATACTCGACTACCCGCCGTCCACCGGCGCGCTGCGGCGGAATCGATACATCACTCGCCTGACCGGGGAGATTTTCATCCCCGAGAGTGGTACGATCCGCTTCAAGGACGGTGTCGACGACTTCATCTATCTAGCCATCGACCTCAACAACAACGGTACCATCGGCGCGCTTGACGACGGCACCGGCCAGAGCGAAATCCTGGTCAATGACACGATTGGCACCGACGTCGAATCCAGCGGCAATCGCGGCAGCCCAATCGCCGAGCGGACCTTCAGCGTCGCAGCCGGTGGCGAGTGGTTGGCGGTCGAGGTCAACATCGGTGAAGGCTCCGGTGGCGACAACGGCGTCCTCTACTGGGACCACGGCGCTGGTGTCGGCTTCCCGACATCACAGGCCGACAGCATCGACCTCGCCAACGACGCCGCCGCCCTGCTGGTGCCAGAGGCCAACCTGCGCTCGAGCATCACCCCGCTCCTCAGCGCCGATCTCATCATCCGGCTCGAAACAGACATCCCCTACGAGTTCGAGATCATGGCGGATGGCACGTCGGACACGCTCAGCATTACGCCCCCCAACCCGGAGACCTTCAACACCGTGCTCGACCTCGTGGGTGCCCACATCAAAGTGATTTTCCCTGGCGAAGCGCCTGAGCTCAATACCACCTTCAACCTCTTCGCGGGCGCAACGATCGAGGGTAACTACGCCAGCCTGACACTCCCGCCGGGCGACTGGGACACCCGCGGTCTAGAACCCGGCGGCGACGGCAGCGTCACCCTGCTCGATGGCATCCTATTCGAGATCACCTCGATAACCTTCGAAGACGAAGCCAACACGGCAACGCTCACTTTCAACTCGCGCGACCGCCACAGGTATGCCATCGAGCACCTCATCGGGGGTTTGATATGGGAGGAGTTGGTAGACGACATCGACGCCGTGAGCAACTCGACCAGCTTCACCGAAACCGGAATCCCCGCCGCCACCGAGCGCCGTATCTACCGGGTGATCGATCTCGGGATCCAGCCGGATCCATAGTATTCGTGACGCTAAAAAAGCCCTGTCACGATCAACGAATATTCCATCCCAGACCCGGGCGCTAATACTCGCCTGGGATTCGCCCAAGCGCCTGCAGACCTGCCGCATCCGCTGATCGGACGACCTGGCAACCCCTCGCTACCGGAATCAGCTGCCAGGCCAACAAGACGAGCCACACTGTCACCCTACCTGCAAACGTCAGCGGCGAGAGCTTCCTCCGCATCGAGCAGGACTAGTCGACCCTCAGTAGGATGCCAAATTTCTACCAGGCGAGTCATGCAGATCGTCTTAGCGACCATCAACCAGCGCCTGGAGCTCCGAATACAGGCTTTGGCTCCGGGTCAACACGACCAGCCGCTGTCCCGCCCGGGTGAACGCCATGTA
>JBLHKE010000827.1:0-3393 GCA_047619485.1 Verrucomicrobiales bacterium
TCGCCTCCGCAGTCGAGCGGATGCGTTCGATCTGGTTCGTGCCGATGACGGGGATCGGCTTGGATGGATGCGCCATGATCCAGGCGAAAGCCAAGGCTGCATTGTCAGCTCCATGATACTTCGCTCGTATCCCATCCATGCAGGTGGTGATTCGTTTTGCGGCAGCGTCCTCTGGATCGAACAGGCGGCTGCCCGCGAGTGGTGACCATGCCATCGGACGCCTGCGCAGCTGCTCGGCCTGGGCGAGAGTGCCGTCGTAGAGCGCGTCCATCGCCAGTAGGCTGAGTTCCACCTGATTGGTCACTAGTGGTTTTTCCATCCGGCTCTGGAGCAACTCGAACTGCGCCGGTGTGTAGTTGGAGACACCCGCGTGGCGAATCTTCCCCTGTTCGATCAGCTGCGTTAGTCCGCTCGCGGTCTCGTCTGCGGAGGTGAGCCAGTCGGGGCGATGGACTAGGAACACGTCAAGCACATCGACTTCCAGCAGGCGCAGCGATTTCTCGGCACAGGCGATCAGATTTTTCGCCGAGGCGTTGTAGTGGGGGAGGCGGGCGAAAACTTTTTCGTCCGATGGAATATCGATCCCGCACTTGGTGATGACTTCCATCCTGTCCCGCAACGCCGGCTGATCAGTGAATACTTTACCGATGGCGGATTCCACGGAATAACCTGCGTAGATCTCGGCCGTGTCGAGCGTCGTGATCCCAAGCGCGAGGCAGGCCTCAAATCTCGCGGTGAGTTCAGCTGTTGTCGGTGGAGTCGGTTGGTCAAGGATCCGCCAAGTTCCGTAGACCAGAGCAGAAATTTTGGGGCCATCAGGGCAGAGTTCGACGCACGGGATCATGCCTTCCGGTAACTGGCCGGAACGGCGTTGGCAAGCGATGCTTGAAGGGGAACCGCTGGAGCGGGTGAAGTGAATTGAACCCTCGTTCTGATGTATTGGATACTGCTAATCAATTGATGCTCTAGCTATTAGGTCTACAAAGATCGTGCTCGGAATCCGTTATTTATAGCAACGCTGGGCCTTGACTGGGCTTTGTCACGTCGTAGAATCGTGTTCATGAATTTGAAGAAAATAATCGCCGCCCTCCTGACGGCCTGTTTTTTCTTTGTTCATGTGATCGGAACCGTGATGGTGCTGGAGTTCGAGCATGTGCATCATGGGGATGCTGGCCATACTCACGATCATAGCTTTTTAACCGGGGCTGACTCTCACGGGCACGCTCCGCCCAAAGGCGGTGAGGCGGATGATCAGCCCGAGGACGATTCGCCGCGGCCTTCGCACTCCCATGCGCTTTCACTGAATGTCGCTGTCGCGACGATCGTCTCGGAATTTATTAAGCTTGCTCCCGATTTGGGAGTGCCGATCGACGACTCGCGTCTAGAGAATGTTTTGTGGTCTGACGGCCCATCGTTTGAGGTCATTAAACCTCCCCAGTTGGCGTAGGGGCAGTGCGCCCTGCCATCGGTCGGCACGTTCCGCCTGACCTGACCCAAGACTGTCTGCCGTTCTGGCAGACCTCGATTCAGCACTCCCGCTGGCTCAATCATACGAAATCACTTCGTAGACTCATTCGCAACGATCGCATAAGCGAGTAGCGATCTCACCGCATCGCCCTGCCGAACGCGAGCCCCTCTTACGGCGTTGCACTTCCTATGAACTATTAGCCCTTGAGGCACCATGCACAATTTCCTAACAACAAAATACTCCAGCGCCAATGGCAACCCCTGTTGTCGACGTTGGCCTATCTTCGCCGTATCACTAGCGGTTACCCTACTCGCGGGATGCAAGACATACCGACCCGATCCACTCGACCTTCCGGCGCATGCTGAAGCGTGGCGAGCTCAGAGCGTGTCGAGTGAAAAGGTCGCCACCTTTGCCAAGAGTTTGGCTGAATTTGCACCTGATACCGTGGCGTTTAATCCCAAAAACGGCCTGACTTTGGGCGAGGGCGAGTTGGTTGCGTTGGTGTTCAATCCCGATCTCCGCATTGCGCGCTCACGGGCCGGAGTTGCCGAGGCTACAGCCAAGTATGCTGGGTTATGGGACGACCCAGAGCTCAGCTTCGACGTGCTAAAAATTTCCAATGGCGTGCCGGATCCGTGGATCGTTGGATCTGCGCTTTCAGTTACGATTCCGGTTTCTGGCCGTCTGCGTGTGGAAAAGAAACGCGCTAAGGCTGAGATGCATGCCGAACTCGATCGCGTCGCTGAGGCTGAATGGCAGGTGCAACGAGATCTGCGCGATGCCTGGGTGGCATGGTCGGCGCAACGTCTCCACCTGCAAGAGACAGAGAAAATCGTCAAATCCTTGGACTCGATCGTCAAGTCGACTTCCCAACTCGCAGAGGCTGGTGAACTTCTTAAAACTGAGGCTGCCCTGTTCTCGATCGAGCGGGAGAGCCGCCGCGCCGAGCTTGGACAGCTTAGGGGAGAGGTTGCGGAGGGAACCCATCAGATCCGAGCGCTGCTAGGGTTGTCTCCTGAAGCACCCGTGGATTTGATCCCGGCACTCACCGCAGTTGGCAGCGTGTCGGGCAGCGCCCTTCCGGATGATACCAGTCTGACCCTCGCCCGGCTGCGCAGCGAGTATGCGGTGGCCGAGCAGACGCTCTTGCGGGAAGTGCGAAAGCAATACCCTGACGTCACCATCGGCCCGCAGGGCGAGAGCGATGAAGGCCAGTCGCGGATCGGCTTCGTTGGAGGCATCCCGGTGCCTATTTTAAATTCGAACAAAGGCGGCATCGCCAAAGCCCGCGCCGAACGCGAGGTCGCTAAGGCTGCGTTTGAGATCGAATACGAAAAGATCTCGGGCCGGCTCGCGGCTCTGCGAGCCCGACTGAACGGCGTGCGTGCTCGAAGCAAGACCATGAAAGATTCATTGGTTCCAATGGTCGACCGACAGGTGACCGACGCGAGCAAACTGGTCGAACTCGGCGAGGGTGGGAGCCTGGTTCTCCTCGAGAGCCTGGTGCGTGCCCACGAGGCAAAATTGAAACTGATCGACATCCGGGCGGAAGAAAGCCAGACGAGCAACGAGATCCAATTCCTCCTCGGCTCGAAGAACCGCAAGTCGAACACCAAGAAGAACTGAAGACATGAAACGATTTAAATTATTTACCATCCCAGTGCTGTTGCTCTGTCTGACCGTGCCCGCTTGCCAGCGTGGTAGCGATGATGGCGGCGAGGCTGCGAATGAGGACGCCAGCAAGCAGCCGACGAACCGGGTCGATATTCCTACCTCGGTGCGGAGCAATCTCGGCATCACCTTTGCTAAAGTGGAACGCCGGGACGTGGCGAACACGATCCGCGTGCCGGGTTCTTTCGAGCTGCAACCGCTCGCTCGACACGAGTATCGCTTGATGTTGCCTGGCCATATCGAGTTCGCGGTCG
>JBLHKE010000828.1:0-3390 GCA_047619485.1 Verrucomicrobiales bacterium
GCGGACGCGTTGGCCTACGCGGAGAAGACGATCAAACCGGATGCCATGATCGACCTCGCCACGCTTACGGGTGCGGTGGTTGTCGCTCTCGGCCACGAGCTGAGTGGAGTCATGGGCAACGACCAAACGCTGATCGACCAGCTGGTGGCCTCGGGCGAGGCGACCGGCGAGGGCGTGTGGCCACTGCCAATCCTCGATTTCCACAAGCGCGACATGCGGGGCACGGTCGGCGACCTGCGCAATTTAAGCAGCCCCGGCACCGGTGCGGGATCATCGACCGGCGGCGCCTTCCTCGAGAATTTCGTCGGCGATGTGCCGTGGGCACACCTCGATATCGCCGGCAGTGCTTGGGGTGCCACCGACCGCGACTACCAGGGTGGCGCGGTCGGGACAGGTGTCGGCGTTAGATTGTTGATCGATTATATCGAAAAACAGGGGTGAGACTGCGGTCTATGCTGACTTCAGCGTTTTACAATACGGGCTGGAAATTGTAATGGCGTCTCGCAGGGATCCGTCGATCAATGGTGAATGTATTCTCTTGGAAATATCGGACTCGTCGTCGGAGTTGCTATTGCGGCCATTGTTATCGGATTGATCGCCTTTTTTGTGGTGAGGAACATGAAGGGCAAGATCCAACTGGTGATAAATAAGGAGGTCTACAAAACAGGAGAGGCGGTTTCGGGAACGGTGATGCTAATGACGAAAAAGCCATTGAAGATGCGGCGCTTATTCGTGGTTTTGATCGGGACGAAAGTCGTCGAGTACGACGACGATGACGGTGTTCGGCAAACTAGGAAGAAAGAGATCTATCGCAGCGAGGTCGGTCTAGAGGAGGCTCAGCAGCTGGCTGCAGGCTTCGAGAAAACCTATCAGTTCGGGATCGAGGCGCCGGATTCAGCAACGTTGGACGCGGCTAATGGAGGATCCGGCGGTCGCAGGCTGAAAATCGGGCCGATTTCAATTGGGGGGAATAATTATGATCCGGGCAGCTTTGAGTGGAGGATCGAAGCGCGGGCGGACTTACCTGGTGTCGACCTGGCGAAGTCAAAGAGTGTTCGGATCAACGTGTCGTAGAGTTGCGTGCTTCAAGGAGACCGTCCTCTGGTATTCCTCTTAAGCGCGCGATCATAGGGATCGTGGAAATTTCAGGGTGATCCGAAGTAAGGAGTTTGGGTTTTTAAGTTCAACAGTGATTGAACATTGAAGCCTTCTTACTTGTAAAGAATCTCTGGTGGTTGCAACAGTCCTGCGCCTTTTTACGTCCGGGAAACGGTTGCAGGCGAGGGCCGTTGCGATGAGAGATACGGGTTAATACCGTACGCACCGTGGAACCCCAAAAAACCGTAACCAAGATCGCCTGGAAGCTTTTCAAGCAAGCTGGCTGGGCACCATTCACTGTCGTGGTGTTGCACCGGATTGTTTTGGTTTCTGGGTTGCGAAAATATAGTGTCTGCGACTGGATCTTGCACTTCTCAGGCGGGCTGACGATCGCCTACTTTCTGTTTCACCTAATCCCCTACCTCGAGCCGAGGATCGGCAAGCTTTCTCGCACGGCGCGATTGATTCTAACCTACACTTCGGCGTGTAGCATCGCTGCGTTCTGGGAACTCGCGGAATTTGTCGCCAGTTTCAGTAGGGGCACGGTGCTACAGCTCTCGATCTCCGAGACCATGGTTGATCTAGCCAACGGAGTGTTCGGCGCCGCGATCATGATCAGCGGACTGATTCTGTTTCGCGCCGACGGTAAACGGGAGCCGGATCGCTCCTGATATCTCGATCGTCTCCAAGCTGCGCGCCCTCGACCATCAGGCGGTTGTCTGGAAGGCGTTTCAGATGTGATTGACCCCTATCAATTGTCACTTTATCCCCCTCTCCGATCCATTCAACGGCTCTCCAAAACTTCACCCGAGGTTCTTGATCGGCACCGCGCTGGTCATGAGATCCTTCACGTCCCTAGGCAAATTTTCCATCAACCGCACCTGCCCGACGTCGAGCAAGGTATGCATGATCGTGCCGAGCAGGTTCTGCTGCGTCACCGCATCGCTGTTGGGCTCTCCAGCATCGCGGGTCGACTCACCGATCACTTGACCCATGTTGAGACCGCCGCCCGAGAGCATCAGTGGCGCGAGCTTGCCCCAATGGTCGCGCCCGCCTTTGGCGTTGATCTTCGGTGTGCGCCCCATTTCGCCGCAGCAGACGAGCAGCACCTTGTCCTGCAGGCCGCGAGCGTGGATGTCCTCGATGAAGGCTGACACCGCGTGGTCGAAGGGCCGGCCGACGTAGTCCATCCCCTCGGCGACGGTGGCGTTGTTCTTATCGGCGTGGAAGTCCCAGACGAAGTTCGTCGTCACGGTGACAAAGCCGCACCCCCGCTCGACCAAGCGCCGCGCCATGAGCATGAGTTTGCCGAGTGAATTGACGTGGTCTCGGTAGTTTTTGTGGTTGTTCCACACCCGGCGGATCGACGAGTAAGGGATCAGCGGCGCGGTGTCGTAGCGAGCGACCGTTCGCGGATCTTCGCTGGATAGATCAAACGCGCCCGCGACGCCGCCGAGAATGGTGTCGAAGGCTTGTTCTTGGAACCCGTCCACGCCATCGAGAGCGCCGGACTTCTCCAGCCGCCGTCGTAGCGCATCAACGTTCCCCAGCAAAGAGCGCCGATCGTCGAGCCGTCCCTGCGGGATATTCAGAGTCATGTCGGACGCGAGGTTGCCTCCCCCACCCGGCACAAACGGGGCAAAGGACGAACCCAGCGATCCGGTCGCGGTGAAATCGCCGAAGTTCTTCACCCGCTCTTGCGCCGCGGGAACAACGGCGCGCGGGAACAGTCCGACGTTGGTCGGCATGCCGCTGTCGGCACGGTTCGCCCCGGCGACTCGCGCGTAGAGCGAACCCAAGTTCGCCCCTAACGAACCTTTTCCGACTATCGGCTTAATGTCGTGCTGGCCATCGCCGGTCGTGAACGAGCGGACGATCGACATCTTGTCCGCCAGCCCGGCGAGCTTCTCCAAAGTTGATCCGAAGGTGACACCGGGGATCTTCGTCTTCACCTCGCCAATGGCACTGCGCACACCGTCCGGCGCGTCCATCTTCGGGTCGAAGGTCTCGGTCTGCGGCGGTCCGCCGTGCATGAACAGAAACACCACTGCCTTGTCCTTCACCGGCAGCCCCGCAGATGCCGCGCTCGCCTTCCAGGCCAGCATATCCGCCAAGGTCAATCCGCCCAAGCCCAGCCCGCCAACGCGCAGAAAATCGCGTCGGCCTAGAATACCCGGCTCGCTCAAAGTAAACATCTCGGCAATACTCTAGGCTCGCATTCAACCCGAGCGCAATCCTCTTTCAAGCCTTCGCTGCGATACGAATCCACTCTCCCTGAGGAGTTTCTTTCCC
>JBLHKE010000829.1:0-3387 GCA_047619485.1 Verrucomicrobiales bacterium
TACTTCGACCTGTGGGGATTGCCTCCGACGCCCGAAGAGGCGGACGCATTCGCCGCTGACGAGGATCCTGCGGCCTACCCGAAGCTGGTGGAGAAGCTGCTCGCCTCCCCGCGATACGGCGAGCGCTGGGCTCGGCACTGGCTCGACATCGTCCACTACGGCGAGACGCACGGCTACGACAAAGACAAGCCGCGGCCCAACGCCTGGCCGTACCGCGACTACGTGATTCGGGCGTTCAACGAGGACAAGCCCTACGCGCGCTTCATCAAGGAACAGCTCGCTGGCGATGTGCTGTGGCCGGGGACGGTCGATGGGATTGTGGCGACCGGCTTCATCTCTGCCGGACCGTGGGATTTCATCGGCCACGCCGAAGTTCCAGAAGACAAGATCGACGGCAAGATCGCACGCCACCTCGACCGTGACGACATGGTGGCAACGACCATGAACGCCTTTTGCTCGACCACCGTGCAGTGTGCGCAATGTCATGATCACAGAGTGGATCCGGTCACGATGAAAGACTACTACGCGTTGCAGTCAGTCTTCGCCGCGCTCGACCGTGCGGATCGGGAATACGATACCGATCCAGCGACCGCTGCGAAGCGTGCCATGCTAAGCGCGCGCAAAGCGAAGCACGAGGCGCAGCGCGTCGATATCGAGACGAAGATCGCCGCCAACAAGCCCGCCGAACTGGTCGCGCTCGAGAAGAAGATCGCCGCGCTCGAAAACAGGGTCAGCTCCGCGACTGCGGGCAAGCGTTCGGAGAGCTTCGGTTATCACAGCGAGGTGGCTGTCGAGCAGGACACGGTGAAGTGGGTGCAGGTCGACCTCGGGGAAAAACGCCGCATCGACCAGGTGGTGTTAGTGGGAGCGGACGAGTACGGCTTCGCCGATTTCGGATTTCCGCACAGATTCAAAATCGAGATCGCGGACGAGGCGGATTTCGAAAACCCGCGCCTGATCGGGGATCAAACTGCCGCCGACTACCCGCGCCCCGGGGCCACCCCAGTGAGCTTCGATGGATCCGGGGTCGAAGCGCGCTATTTGCGTGTCACCGGCACTAAGCTCTGGAACCGGCGCAACAAGGGACAACCGGAATCAAGGGACTGGATTTTCGCCATCGGCGAGTTGGCGGTTATCAGCGAGGGCGAACTGGTGTCGGTCAGCGATGTGACCGCGCTCGACAGCATCGAGGCCGGTGAGCGGTGGGGGAAGAAGAACCTGATCGACGGGTTTTACGGCGCTTATCCGCTTGAGGCACTTGCCGCCAACGAGAAGAGTAAGACCAACGGCTACCACAGCAGTTTCGCCCCGAGCGCCGACACAGTGAAATGGGTGCAGATCGACCTCGGGAGCATGCTGCCGATCGACCGTATCGAACTCTACCCGGCGCGCCCCACCGACTTTGCGGACACACCGGGCTTCGGGTTCCCGATCCGCTTCACCTTGGAGGTCTCAGGCGACGCGACCGCGAAGAGCGCAAAAGTCTTTGCGGATCACAGCGGCGCTGACTACCCCAACCCTGGCGATATGATGGTCGCCTTCGAGGGCGAATCTGTGAGCGGGCGTTATGTTCGCCTCAACGCGAGCTTGTTGGACAAGCCACAGGGAAGCGGTGGACCGATGCTGGCGATGGCGGAAATGCGCGTGTTCAGCGCAGGGGTCAATGTGTCGAGGAACGCCGCCGTATCTTCGCTCGATACGATCAACAGCGGGCTTTGGCACCGCAATAACCTCGTCGATGGTTACACTAGCCGGGGCCGCATTGGCAGCGGCGCGGACGAGTTGCTACTCCTGGCGAGGACGGAGTCGGGGGCAGCGGAACTGCGTGAGGAAGTGTCATCGTTGACAGTTAAGCGTGACGCCCTGCTCGCCAGATCGATCGACCCGGCTCTGGTCCGCGAGCGCGATGAACTCGTGGATGCCATCGCCCGGGCATCCTCGGAACTTGCTGCGCTGGCCAAGCCCAAAATGGTCTACGCGGGAACGGTTCACCACGGGGGCGGCGCTTTCATAGGTCGCGGCCACGTCGCCGGCAAGCCGCGCGACGTTTTCATCCTCACCCGCGGCAATGTCACCCAGCCGGGCGAGCCGGTGAAGCCCGCGACCTTGCCGAACATCGTCCCCGGTGTGGCACACGAATTCAAGCTCGCAATCGACCACGATGAGGGCGAGCGCCGGGTCGCGCTCGCCGAGTGGATCACCCACCCGGAGAACATGCTAACTTGGCGCAGCATCGCCAACCGTATCTGGCAGTACCATTTCGGGCGCGGGATCGTCGACACGCCCAACGATTTCGGGCGCATCGGTGAGAAGCCCTCTCACCCGGAGCTGCTCGACTGGCTGGCGGTATCTTTCCGCGACAACGGTGGCTCGGTCAAAACACTGCACCGCGCGATCTTGAACAGCGCGACCTACAAGCAGTCCAGCGCCCACCTCGCGAAGAACGCGGAGCTAGATAATTCCAACCAGTTCCTCTGGCGCCAGAACCGGCGGCGCGTCGAGGCCGAGGCTGTCCGCGATACGGTGCTCAGCCTCTCCGGCAAGATGGATTTCAAGATGGGCGGGCCGTCGTACAAAGATTTCGTCATCGAGCAGCCGCAGCATTCACCGCACTACCAGTATCATCTCTACGACCCAGACGATGTCTCGACCCACCGCCGCTCGGTGTACCGCTTCATCGTCCGCTCGCAGCCGCAGCCCTTCATGGAAACTCTCGACTGCGCGGACCCCTCACAGCTAGTCGCCAAGCGCGGCGAGACCACGACCGCCCTGCAGGCGCTGGCGCTGCTCAACAATAGATTCATGGTTCGCATGGCCGAGCACTTCGCCGAGCGGGTCAAAACGGAGCCCGATCCGGTTGCGGCCGCATTCGGCCTCGCCGTGTCCCGCGAGGCAACGCTGGCGGAGCTCGCGGATCTCCAGGCCTATGCCGACAAGCACGGGCTCCCAGCCGCTTGCCGGCTAATCTTCAACCTCAACGAATTCGCTTACATCGACTGATATGAACCGCCGAAATTTTCTATGGAACTCTGGTGGAGGGTTGGGCGGGATCGCCCTCGCCTCGATGCTCGGCCGTGATGGGGCGCAGGCCGCATCCGGCGGCGTACTCGACAATCTCCACCACCCGCCGCGCGCGAAACGCGTCATCCAATTGTTCATGGCCGGCGCCGCCAGCCACATCGACCTGTTCGATTACAAGCCGGCCCTGATCAAACACCACGGCGAAAAATCGGACTTTGGCGAGCACGTCGAGGCGTTTCAAAACGGTCTCGGGCCGTGGATGAAGCCGGTCTGGGACTTCAAACCTTACGGCGGCTGCGGCAAGATGCTCAGCGAGCCAGTCACGCCCCTCGGCGACGTGGCCGACGACATGGCTTTCGTGCACAA
>JBLHKE010000830.1:0-3384 GCA_047619485.1 Verrucomicrobiales bacterium
GCTAGCAAGTCAGCAGCACCAATCCCACCACCACCAGCCCGAACAGGCTGCCGAACCCCGCCCAGCCGAGCGCGGCCTCTCGGAACAGTCGGCGTTGGAGAATATACCCCCAGTAGAATGCCCCGCCTAGCAGCAGCACAATCCCCAGCGCGGCACTCGCCCCCGCCTCCCCGAGACCGGCTCGGAAATCGTTGTCTGCTCCCACGAAAACCCAGGGGAACGCCGCATTGCCGAGGTCCCCGAGCGGAACCACAAACAGCCAGAGAAAAATCATCGAGGCCGACCAGAACTTCCAGCGGATCGGCAACCACCCCAAGACGCTCGCGCAGGCTGCAAAACCGATCCACATGAAGTAGGGAGCCAGCGCCACCGCAAGCTCTGAGTATTCTTGCCCGTCAGGAAAAACGTAACGCACGAATCCCCAATGCGCCCCATCCGGCAACACGACGAACTCGACAATCTCGCCACCCTGCAAAATGACCACTAGGGCATGCGCCGCCTCGTGCAATACCGTTACCAGAATGCAGCCCGGCAACAGCAGCAGGAAATGCCACCAAATGCGCTTGAGAAACTGGAGCACCTCTGAGATCACCCCACACCAGCAGGCCAAATAAAGGTCCAATCAACGCCAATCTTGGAGTAATTTAACAAATCCAATGCGCCAGTTCCCGACCACCACCTTGTTCGCCCTCGTCCTAGTCCAGCTGTGCTCGATCGCCCACGCAGAGCCAGTCAGTTTCAACCGCGAGGTGCGACCGATCCTCTCCAACAACTGCTTCAAGTGCCACGGCCCCGACGACGGAGATCGTAAAGCCAAGATGCGGCTCGATATTCCTGGCGAAGCCGACCTGGAAGAAGTCATCGCGCGCATCACCTCGACCGACCCCGATGAGGTCATGCCCCCACCGGAATCGAACAAAACTCTAGCCGAAGCACAAATCGCTACCCTCAAGCAGTGGGTCGCCGAAGGAGCCAAATACGAACAGCACTGGGCTTTCATCCCGCCACGCAAACCCGCGATCCCTGCCGGTGTGCAGGCGATCGATTACCTCCAGCCACCGACTTCAGCCCCAGCCGACAAGCTCTCCCTCGCGCGCCGCACCTACCTCGATCTGATCGGCCTCCCCCCCACCCAGAGCGAGGCGGATGCGTTCGCCAAAGACACTTCACCCGACGCCTATGAGAAACTCGTCGATCGCCTGCTCGCCTCACCGCGCTACGGCGAACGCTGGGCGCGCCGCTGGCTCGACCTCGCGCGCTACGCCGACACCAACGGCTACGAGAAAGACCGCGACCGCAGCATCTGGCCGTACCGCGACTGGGTCATCCGCGCCATCAACGCCGACATGCCCTTCGACCAGTTCAGCGTCGAGCAGCTCGCCGGGGACATGCTGCCGGACGCCACACAAGATCAGCTCGTCGCCACCGGTTTCCACCGCAACACCATGCTCAACGAGGAGGGTGGCATCGACCCGCTCGAGTTCCGCTTCCACGCCATGACCGACCGGGTCGCCACCACCGGTACCACCTGGCTTGGGCTCACAACGGGTTGTGCGCAGTGTCACACACACAAGTTCGACCCCATCACGCACACCGACTACTTCGGCATGATGGCCTACCTCAACAACGCCGACGAACCCGACCTTATCCTGCGCGACGTCAACGCCGCCAAATCCCGGAAGGCGGATCTGAAGAAGGCTGAGGAACGACTCAGCACCCTGGCAGACAAGTGGCCACTGCCTTCAGCGTCTACCGAGCGACGACCGGCAAACATCAAATCGGTAAGCACCGCGGGGAAATCAAAAGCCGTAATCGAAAAGGATCACACGATCCGAATCACCGGACCAGCACCCGCCACCGACACCTACGGGATCGTTTTCGAAACTGGCGCAGCACAAATCGGCTCCCTGCAGCTAGAAACCCTTGTTTCCGAGAACGGAAAAGGCCCAGGCCGTACCGATCACGGTAATTTCGTCCTCAGCGAGATCGAGATCACTGCCTCCCCGCTCGACGGCTCCACCCCACCAAAACGCATCGTGATCAGCTCAGCCAGCGCCGAGGTCGAGCAGCCTAGCCATGAAGTCGCAGGGGCGATCGATGGCGATCCGAAGACCGGCTGGGGCATCCACGATCCAGAGCAGGCACTCAACCAAGATCGCAGTGCCACCTTCCAATTCGGACAGCCCGTCGGGTTCAAAGGAGGCACCCGCTTTGATATCAAACTCATGCAGACCCTCGGCGGCAGCCACACCATCGGCCGCTTCCGAATCAATCTCGGTGTCGTCCTTGACCAACCCCGCGAACAAGAGTCCCCACGGCAACTCGCCGATCAGGCCTTCGCCAGCTGGATCGTGGACCAACGCGAGAAGGCGAGTGTCTGGCAGCCGCTGGTGCCAACCGCAGCCGACGCCAACTTCCCCTACCTGATCCACGAGGGAGCTGGTGTGATTTTCGCCGGTGGGGACACCTCGAAGCACGACATCTACCAGCTCAAGTTCCCACCCCAGGATGCAGCCATCACCGCCATCCGGCTCGAGGCCTTACCGGACAATCGGTTACCCGACCGCGGACCAGGCATGACGTTTTACGAAGGTCGCAAGGGGGATTTTTACCTCACAGAGTTCAACCTTTCCGGCAGCAAGATCAGCGACGCCACCGAGAGCTACGCAAAGAACAGATTCGGCAACAATCCGGTCTCGGCCAAGCTCGCCACCGATGGCGACATCCAGACCGGTTGGTCCGTCGCCGGCCGCATCGGCGAACCCCACGCCGCCGTCTTCATCTTGGAAAATCCGATCCCCGCCGGCCAGCCGATCGATCTCGAAATGCACTTCGGCCGCCACTACGCCAGCTCGCTCGGAAAATTCCGCATCTCCGCGACCACTTCGCACGACGTCCCCGAAGCTTTGGTCAGCCACCCAGACGTCGAGCGCCTGATCACCAAGAACCCGCCCACCAGAGCTGAGCGCGACCAACTCTTCGAGCATTTTCTCCTCCAGGCACCCGAACTCGCAGCGCACGCCAAACCGATCATCGACCTGCGTAAGCAGAGCGCTGGCACCATCTCGCTCGTCATGCGCGAGCGCCCCGCCGGCTTCCCGAGGGAAACCCGACTCCACCACCGCGGCGAATTCCTCTCGCCGAAGCAGGTCGTGCAACCAAGACTCCCAGACGCCATTTTCCCCGCGGGCACCGACTTCCCCAAAGATCGCCTCGCCTTCGCACGCTGGCTCGTCTCGGGGAACAACCCGCTCACGGCACGCGTCATCGCCAACCGCCAATGGGCTGCCCTGTTCGGCAGCGGCATCGTCGCCACCGTCGACGACTTCGGCATGCAGGGATCGCTGCCGAGCAACCAGCCGCTACTCGACTACCTCGCGGTGT
>JBLHKE010000831.1:0-3379 GCA_047619485.1 Verrucomicrobiales bacterium
CAGATTTCAGCGATGATAGCGGGCTATTTGAGTTGGAAGCTAACGCGGGTGATGGCCAAAATAACCAGCAGATTGTAGGAGTTATTTACTGACAAGCCCTAAGAGGCTGGAAGTAAGTAAAACCTTGTTTAGGATTGAAGCGAAGAAAGTGAAAATTTTGATGGAATCGTGTATACACGAAAATGAGGAGTGAAAAAGTAATCCATGTAGTCAGTTGCCATGCCGAAGGCGAAGTTGGCGACGTAGTTGTTGGCGGGGTGGCTCCACCGATTGGTGACACGGTCTGGGAGCAGCGTTGCTTCATCGAGAAAGATGGCAGCTTGTTGCGGTTTCTGCTCAACGAGCCGCGCGGGGGAGTTTTCCGTCATGTGAACCTGTTAGTCCCCCCCAAAGATCCACGCGCACAGGTCGCCTGGATCATCATGGAGCCTGCTGATGTACCACCGATGTCAGGATCAAATTCAATCTGCGTGGCAACGGTGGTGCTCGACACCGGGATCGTGCCCATGACCGAGCCGGAAACCGAACTGGTGATGGAATCGCCGGGGGGCCTAG
Organism: Verrucomicrobiales bacterium; assembly: GCA_047619485.1. Taxonomy (GTDB): domain Bacteria; phylum Verrucomicrobiota; class Verrucomicrobiia; order Verrucomicrobiales; family DEV007; genus JBLHKE01. The sequence continues at coordinate 556 of JBLHKE010000831.1, forward strand.
TCAAGGCTCGGGCCGTCTGCCGCAATGGTAAAGCGGAGCGGATCACGATCACCAACGTTCCCTCGTTCGCCGATAAGCTTGCCGCTCCGCTTGAAGTTGAGGGGCTCGGGACACTCACGGTTGACACAGCCTATGGTGGAGACAGTTTCGTCATCGTGGATGCGAAGGCGTTGGGGTTTCAAATCGTTCCCGACGAAGCTATCGAATTGGTCGCCATGGGGATGAAGATCACGGCTGCAGCCAACCAGCAACTCGGTTTTCAACACCCCCTGCTTGCCGAATGGAACCACCTCTCCTTTTGCCAGTTCGCTGGTCCGCTCGCTGGGGAGAACGGCGAACTGGTGGGATCCAACGCGGTGTGCATCCGGCCGGGTAAAATCGACCGCTCACCCACCGGGACTGGTTGCTCGGCGCGGATGGCCGTCCTGCACGCCAAGGGACAAATGCAGGTCGGAGACCGCTACCAGGCGCGCTCGATCATTGGATCCAAATTCACATGTGGCATCGAATCACTAACAACCGTCGGAAACACCGATGCGATCATTCCAACGGTATCCGGACGGGCGTGGATCACGGGAACCCATCAACACATGCTCGATCCGGACGACCCGTGGCCCGAAGGCTATCGGGTATCCGACACCTGGCCAAAGATGTGATCGCGAATACCTCCACCATAACTGATCTTGTGGTATTCTTACAACACGCCTTTAATCGTCGCTCTGTAGCGAGGCCTGTTGCCAATTTTTGGCTTGCAGAATCCCCTGATACCCGACAATCTTAAGGCAATGATTGAGAATTATCTCCATTCTCTTTGTACAACCCCTCTGACTTGGGTTGACAGGCGCCGATGGACGCCGAGTTCAAAAAATCGACTTAGTAGCAATCGCTATTTTTTGCTCTTTTTTGCCTCATATCGATACGAAGCTGCGGTAATTTTATGGACTAGCGGACTGGCCAATCTTATTTGTTGGAACAAGGGTGAATCCCCAATCAGTCGGGCTTCTGTCAGCAGTTCACCCCAGCGACTTCGAGTTCCGCTTCTCCGATTTTGAAGACCGAGTATTTGAGATTCATACCCGGCCTGCGGAGCAATTTCCGCCAGATACAGCGCCTAAACCAACGCGTCAACGATCTCAAAGAGCAGCGTACCCGTCTCCAGCAAGAGCGACAAAGCCACGTCACCGGTAGCGGTGTCAGCGAGCAACGCTCTGAGCGCATCGAGTGGATCTCCTCGCAAGTTCCGTTCAACATCGTCGACCGATCCATTCATATCTCCCTGAAACATCGTTACCTGTTCGTCGAAACGCCGAAGGTTGCCTGCTCCTCGGTAAAGAAGACCCTAATCCGCCTCGAGCTGGACGCTCCCAAACTGGCGCTCGATAGTGACACCATCCACCTGCGCAAGCTCTCACCACTGCTGCAGCCCAGCCAGCTGTCGAACATCGCCGACATCTTGGACTCCGAAGCGCTGCATCGTTTCGTATTCGTGCGAAACCCTTACTCCCGCACACTGTCAGCTTACCTGCAGATCGTTCGAAATCCCTACCCTGGACGCCGCCTGCTACTGGCAAGAAGTGGCTCAGAAGCCTTGGAGAATGATGGTGTCATCGAGTTCCCTGATTTCCTCAGAGCGGTCGCGGAGCAAAGCATCGACGCCATGGATCCGCACTGGCGTCCGCAGTTCTATCAATGTTTCTTCGAGACCATCGATTTCGATTTTGTCGGGCGTTTTGAAAATTTCGATAGCGACCTGGCTCGCTGCGCGGAAAGATTTGGTGGCGAGCAGCACATCGGAACTTACGCCTCACACTCGACCTCTGCTTCGCACAAACTCGCCGAGTATTATTCGCCAGAAACGCTGGAGCTAGTGAATAAAATTTTCGCGGTTGATTTCGAGAACTTGCAGTACGATCTCATAGCAGAACTTCCTGATGATCCTGATCGAATTCCCGAGCTGCTGATCACCACGCAACGCTGAGGATCACTCCAGAGCCCGGTCATGCCGTTCCCCGAGGGCGGCTGTAACTAAGGGCTTGTTCCCAGATCGGATGAATTCTGCGCGAAGTATCCTTCAGTTGCTCTATGAGTAGGCATGCCTTTTTCCACTCCTGGTCTGTCGGAGCCTCTGATTCGTGCGACCAATCAATACGACTCTCCCACTCCCGTGCAAACGGCAGCCATCCCTGCCGTCCTCGCCGGCAGTGATGTTCTGGCTACGGCAAAGACAGGATCGGGCAAGACGACCGCATTTGTGTTGCCATTGCTTCAGCGATGGTTGGAGGCACCGCGTGAAAAACCGAAGCAAGTTCACTCTTTAATCCTCGTGCCGACCCGTGAACTCGCGTCCCAGGTTCGCGATGTGGTGCAGCAATTCTCCAGACATCTTCCGGAACGGGTCAAGGTGATCAGTGCGGTGGGTGGGGTTTCGATCAATCCCCAAATGATGGCCCTGCGCGGCGGCGCTGATTTCATCGTCGCCACTCCGGGGCGGCTTCTCGATCTTGTCGAACACAACGCGGTGACGCTTTCCAATGTGAGTTCCCTGGTTCTGGATGAGGCTGATCGCATGCTTGATCTGGGCTTTGCTGATGAATTGAAACGCATCCTGGCACTGTTGCCGAAGCGTCGCCAGAACCTGCTGTTCTCTGCCACCTTCCCCGCTTCTGTCGAGTCGATGGCCGAGAATCTCCTGCGAGAGCCCACCCGAATCCATCTGGACACTGACCCGCTGGATGCACCGGACATTCAACAACGCGCCATCCGGGTCGATACGGCAAAACGTACTCCTTTGCTCCGCCATTTGATCGCCGCTGAAGGCTGGGGA
>JBLHKE010000832.1:0-3365 GCA_047619485.1 Verrucomicrobiales bacterium
GGTTTTTGGGGTGCTTCGGGAAAGGTTCACGGAGGGGCGGGAGAGCGGGGCGCGACGGATGCGAGGTGGAGAAGGCTGGGGCGAGTTGCGGACTCTGCGAGCGTTGCGTGTCAACCCGGTTGAGCCGAGCGGCTGATGTTCCCGTCGCTCGTCCGTGGGGGCTCTGAGCCACCGACTCGTAGCGGCGAAAAAACACCAGCCAAAACGAAGCATCCAGTGCTGACCTAGCTCTGCAAGCTCATACCACCGCACCTCGTTGCCACGCTCGCCCGCGAGCACGGGTCGATAGAAAAGCGCTTACATTCATACCGTGGAGCCACGTAGTGGTCTTGCTTAAGACTAGGGAGCAAGAGCCCGCGAAATGAGCATGACGGCTGAAAGTTGAAAAAAACGACCCGCAGAACCGAGCCGAAAACTCTACAAAACTAGATCCAGCCACCCGGGAAAAGGTGGCAATGGGATGACTGTGATTGCAAATCGAAGTTACGTTCGATCGAAGCTGGATCTTGGTATGTGAAGAGCACTGGGCAGACAGGCTTGGGCTTTGGGGAGTTAAAGTTGAAGTGAAAGTTGGCATTGAAGACCGGAAACTGAGCGCGGTGTGGGACTGAATCGTTCGAAATCACGGACGCGGGTTCACCGCCATCTGGAGAGATCCGAAACGTTAGCTCTCAGGCTTAGAAAAATGAACCACGGATTGTACACCGATAGACTCGTGTGCCACAGTCGCTGGCGAATTCGGCTACTTCATCATCATCGCATCCAAGGTTAGTAGCACGGTGGCGACCACCGTCCACGCGGCAGTTTCTGCCACGCTTGCGGGCAAGCCATCTGGCAGCTGGCCGAGTGGGTCGGTCGCGAGTTCTTTTGCCTCGGGGGAGGCGCTCTGGAAGTGGGTGAGTTCGCCGTGATAGAGCTTTTTCACCGAGTCCATTTGCTCGGGGGCTGGTTCGTGCAGCAGGCAGAGTTTCAAGCCGAAGTGAAGACGTGAGTCGAGCGTGTCACCACCTTCGGTGATGATACGGCGGGCGAGTGCCTGGGCGATCTCGACGTAGGCCGGGTCGTTCATGGTGATGAAAGCCTGCAGCGGGGTGTTGGTGGGGATGCGCCGGATTGTGTAGATCTCCCGGTTCGGCGCGTCGAACGTGATCATGCTCGGGTATGGTGTCGAGCGGAGCAGGAAGGTGTAGGCGCCACGCCGATAGCGATCCTCACCGGTGCTCGTTGTCCAGGTGCGTTCGCCATTGACGGCTGAGCGCCACAACCCTGGTGGCTGGGGAGGGAAGACCGAGGGGCGATACATTTTCTGGCTGAGTAATCCCGCCACCGCGAGCGCCTGGTCGCGTACCATCTCGGCCTCGAGCCGGAAACGTGGTTTGCGTGCGAACAGGCGGTTGTTCGGGTCACGCTCCAGGTGCTCGGCGGTGACCTTATTCGACTGCTGGTAGGTGGATGACATCACCACTGTCTTCAGCAGGGCTTTCATGTCCCAGTCGAGGTCATCGCGGAAATGCAGGGCGAGCCAGTCGAGCAGTTCTGGGTGGGACGGGTAGGTGCCCTGCGTTCCGGAATCCTCCTCTGTCTCCACTAATCCGGTGCCGAACAGTTGCGCCCAGAAGCGATTGACGGCGACGCGCGGGGTCAAGGGGGTGGCTGGGTCGAGGAGCCACATGGCGAGCGCCAAGCGGTCTGGTTTTTCATTTGTGATCGGGTGGAAGGCGGCCGGCACACCTGAACTGACCTGCTTGCCGAGCTGGAGGTAGTTGCCCCCTGCATCACGTGGGTCTTCCGCCGTTTCTCGGGTGGAAGCTCGAGCATCACTGGGATCGTCTCGATCTTGATCTTGGCGAGTTTGATCTTTGTGTCCGGATCGAGCGGTCGGTAGTGTTCGGTGATGGCCTGCTCCTGCTCCGGGCTGCGTTGGGCCGGGGCGATCGCGAGAGCCTGAGATATCTGAGCGGGGAGTAGTGGCTCTGGCATCTCGTCGATGGTCGCGGAGATGCGGAACTTTCCAATCGCGCGATCCGGGGATGTCTGCCTGATGGTCAAGATCAGCTTGCTGCCTGCCTCGCCGATCTGCCGATCGAGTTCGATGCGCACGTATCGGGCGTCCTGCTTCGGGGTCGGTGTATCGAACCGGGGTGCCTCGCTCGGACGGTTGCTGTCCTGGGTCTGGTTGAAAATCGCGAACATCCGGTAGTATTCCTCTTGGGTGATCGGATCGAACTTGTGTGTGACACTGCGCCCAACCGTCGGTGAGTCCCATGAAGACCTGTCCGGTGGTGTTGGTGCGATCTTTGACAGCGATGACGTGGAACTCCTCGTCGATGGTTCCTCCGAGTGTGTTGGTTAGGGTATTACGGTGGAACGCGGTGGCGAGCATCTGCTCGGTGGTGGGTTCCGGGAGGAGATCGCCAGCGAGTTGTTCGGTCGTGAACTGATCGTAGGGGACGTTCTTGCTGAATGCCTCGATGACACAATCGCGATAGCGCCAGATCGTGCGTAGGGGATTGCTGCCGTAGCCACGCGAGTCAGCATAGCGCCCGAATCGATCCAGCGACCGAGTGTCTGAATCTGTTTCGGGCTGAGCTGGTGCCCGGTCGTCTCAGGTGGCATCGGGTCTTCGCGATCATTGATCCGCACCCAGATTTCGCTCTATTCCTTATTGCCGGGAACGATCGCGTCGTCCTCGGTGGCGAATTCGAATTGGTCGAGGCGTAGCTTTGCCTCGCGATGACCTTCGTCCGGTTCGTGACAGGCGACGCAGTAGTTGAAAAGGATCGGCCGCACATCGTGGTTAAAATCCAGTTTGGAGGCTGTTGCTGAGCTGGCAACGATGAGGATGCCGGCACTGATGATGGGGAGAAATCGCATGAGCCTGATTAGACTAGTACTCCCGCAGGTAGATGATATTGCCCAGCTCTACTGGCTCACGCGCAAGCTCGCCTGCGGTCGATCACGGCTGCCTACGCCAGCCCGGCGCCTGAGAACGATTTGAGAATCTCCATCTCGGCGAGGACGACCCTCGCTGACTTCGGATCACTCAACGCGACGCGGGAACCCAGGTTTTGGGCGTAGTGGACAAAGTCGTCGAAGCCCAGTTTTCGAATTTGATTGAGCGTCTTGAACTCCAAGCGGACGACTTGGTCCGGGGCGATGCGCTTGCGGATTTCATGGGCGACGCGGCCCATCGTGTAACGTGGGTTGACCTCAACGATTGGGCGCAGTTGCAGCGCCCCGTCCACATCGCGGTAGGCGAATGCGTCGACGCCGATCGGGCCGTAGTAGCTAGTGTCGGCCAGTGCCGCACTAAGCACCTCACGCACCTCATTTGCGTAGATCCGTTGCAAGGAACGTTCGCGGCC
>JBLHKE010000833.1:0-3355 GCA_047619485.1 Verrucomicrobiales bacterium
GAATTCAGTCATAATCCGCCGTCCGATGCAGGAGTATATTGGAATATTCGCCAAAGCGGAGGGTGGATTTGGGCGAATTCTAAAACGATTGTTGCCGGAGCAGGTAAGTCCGACAGGCTCCTAGGAGCCACAGATAGTTGCTCCCCCATCTACTAGGGGAGCAACCTCCTGAAGAGCGTCCGAGATGCTGAAAATTCGGGGACACTTTAACCAAAAAATGAATCGCAAAGATCTCAGCCTCTGGTGGCTGAGCATTCACACGACGTATTAAGCAGAACGCATGCCAGCGCGAAGGCCTGCCGGGTGAATGTTACGCGTAGCCCGGGATCGTACTATCACTGGCGCTTGAGGCGCAGCGCGAAGTAGACGGCGACAAATACAGTGGCGGACGCGACAGCCAACATAGACCACTCGATGTCTGGGAACGGCCACTCATCTGGACTGTGGGTATGACCGGGGAGTCCAGGGTGGGCGTTGGCGCAGACGGCGGTGCTGGCGGATAGAAGGCTGGTGGTCAGGATTCGTTTCATCATGTTTGTGGGTGGGTTAGAGTTTGCGGAAATCAGTAGATAGCCTTGGAAAATAGTCGCGTAGGTCGATGCGGATCTGTCGGGTGATCTGGTGCAGCAGGATGCTGGAACGGGCGACGATCCGCAGAGCTCCGAGCTCTGGTGCGAGCAGGGTCGCCCCGCAGCGGATGTCTTCGGGATCGGTTCGAACTGATGCGAGCTGCTCGACCGCTGCCGCAGCGTTCTCGCCGACAATCCAGATAGCGCCGTAGTAGCAGAGATCCCAGCCGGGCACCTCCAGCGGCCAGATCCCGCGTGCGGGTTCGAGCACCGAGCGCTCACGCACTTGCAGTTCGCCGCCGATGCGGATTTCCAGAGATGATTCGAGGCTGCTGAAGGCGTAACGCTCGCCGTGGGCGACACGGCCGGGGGCGAGGCGGTCGAGGAAAATCATCTGCGCACCGGGTTCGAGGTCGATTTTTGTGCGCTGTCGCACCTTCGAATCGCGCTGCGGGATGACGAATTCCGGCCAGTAGTCGAGCCACGCGTCGGCACCGATACTGAAGCGTTGCTTTAAGTCCGCGCTGCCATCAGGCATGGTGTGGTAGCGGCTGGCGCTGGGCGAGGTCAGGGCGACACGTGAGTTTTCGCCAAGGTCGATGTCCACGCTGAGTTGGTCTCCAGCGAATAACCCGGCGGTTGGATTGACCAGCTGGAGGGTGAGCACCTCGCCGTTCCAGTAGGGCTTGCCGAGGTGACACAGACCACCCGCTTTACGCCGCGAGAGGATCGTGCGATCACGATCGGTGTCGTGACGGAAGGCGATCTCGACCGCGCTCTGTAGACTGCCGTTGATCATGATTCGATCACATCGGTGAACAGCACTTGGCGGTCAAACCACTCGAAAAGTTCCTCCAAACCGACCCCGGCGCGCAGGTCGGTCATCAGGAACGGGCGATCGCCGCGCTTTTCTTTGCAATCGCTTGCCATCTGCTCAACATCCGCGCCGACGTGTGGCGCAAGCTCGACCTTATTGATGATGAGCAGGTCCGAACGAGCGATGGCTGGCCCGCCTTTGCGCGGGATGTCGTCGCCTTCGGTGACATCGATGACGTAGATGAAAACATCAGCCAGCTCGGGGGAGAAGGTGGCGGTGAGGTTGTCGCCACCGCTCTCGATAAGCACTAGTTCGAGTCCATCAAACCTGGCTTGCATCTGCTCGACGGCGTCGAGATTCATCGAAATGTCATCGCGGATCGCCGTGTGCGGGCAGCCGCCGGTCTCGACACCGAGAATGCGCTCCTCCGGTAGCGCTCCGTGGCGGATGAGCATCTTGGCGTCCTCCTTGGTGTAAATGTCGTTGGTGATGACCGCCATGTTGCGCGACGCTCCGTAATACTCGCAGATTTTCAGGCACAGCGTGGATTTTCCGGATCCGACCGGACCGCCGATTCCTACTCTGATTGCGTTGGTGACAGTGTTAGACATGAGATTTTTCAGGAAATAAACATCCGCGCGGCTGCGGTCTCGTGCTGGGATGCCCCGATGTCCCAAGCGGGGTTGAAACTGCCCCATTGGGCTTCGGGCAGCACGAGCGTCCCCGGCAGTGAGGGGGAAATCGCCTCCATCGCTGCGTGGAGCAAGCGCTGGGAGGCAGCCGGGCCAATCGGGAGGAGCTTCAACGCTGCCTGCAAGAGGGCTGAGTAAGTCTGGTAGGCCAGCGACCAGAGGGCGGGCATCGCGGGCACGGCCTCGTTGGCGCAAATCACGCCCATGACAATCGAACTTTGGAAATGTGATAATGTTAGTTTCGTCGATTCTTCACCCCAGGTGCGCCGGTAGAGCGCCCACTGCTGGCGGCCGATCTTGGAAGCGGCCTCGCGTAGTTGTCGAGTGGGGCGCATCGCCCAAGAGAGCTGGTCGAGCCGCTGCAGCTCAGGTTCGAGGGAGTCGAGGGCCACGCGATGGCTGGCGGCCAACAGGGGGAGATCGATATTGAGTAGTGCGTGGGCGACGTCGCGCTTCAGAAAAATCTCCAGCGAATCAGTGTCGTGCACCACGCCCATCTGGCAGACGCCCTCGAGTCCGAACGAGTGTGCGTACGCCCCAACTGGCAGGGCGCTGTCGGAGAAATGCAGTAGGCGCGCCGCCCAATTCCAGTCGTCGGCGTCAGCGGGCATGGCTTGAGTGGAGTGCGGGGTTGAAGACATCCGTGCGCAGCGTGTACGGGATGCCAATGCGGTCGAGCGAGTCGGCTAGCGTCTTGACCTTCTCTAGTAGAATCTCGTCCTCGCGAACCTCGACCGGCAGGTGCTGGTTACCGAGATACCAACCGACCTTCGCCGCCATCTCGGTCCTTTTTGGCAGGGGGATGGAGAGGACTTCCTCCGGGATTTGGTAGACGAGAAACCGACGGCCATCGGCAGATTCGAGCACCGTGCCAACTGGAACAGGCTTGTCTAGATTGACCGCGAGTTCACTGCCGTCGCTGGCGGTGGCACGCCAGCGGCGCTTGGTAAGGGTGTGGCGGTCGATGCTCACGCGCACGGCATCCGCGGTGACATCGGCGATTTTTTCGATGAGCAGCGAAGGCATCGCCTAAAACAGGAAGTAGCGTTGGGCGAGTGGCAGTTCGGAGAGCGGCTCGCAGGTTAACACCTCGCCATCAGCACGCACCGTGTAGGTTTCTGGATCGATCTCGATGTCCGGGCAGCTGGCATTGAAGAGCAGGTCCGCCTTGCCGATGTCGCGCGTCTTCTTCACGGCGACGAGCGGTTTATCAACGCCGAGCCGATCGGCAAGCCCGGCGTCGAGCGCTGCCTGGCTGACGAAAGTGACGCAAGTCT
>JBLHKE010000834.1:0-3354 GCA_047619485.1 Verrucomicrobiales bacterium
GGCGAACCGGCGCTGGCGAAACTCATCAACCAGATCGAAAGCAAACGCGTGGTGGTTCTCGACTACGAAGCGAATGTCGGCGCTGGCATCCGTGACACGCTTGGCGCATTCATCGACCTGTTGCGCGAGTCTGACAAAGACATCCCGATTCTGGTCATTTCAAAGATCCGCTACGCCGCCGAAATTCACGATCCTGCCAAACTCAAGGCCGCCCAAGAACGCGCCAGATTCCAACAAGAGCTGGTGAAAACGAAACGCGAGGCCGGTGATACAAACCTCCACTTCCTCGACGGCGCGACCCTCCTTGGCGAACACGCAGACGAGTGCACCGTCGACGGCGTGCACCCCACCGCGCTCGGCTTTATGAAAATGGCCGATGGCATCGAACCCGCAATCCGATCGATCCTGCCACCAAACTAGTCGGCTCGTCCGAGCAACCCTCTGAGCAGCTCCCATTCGGCGCGCTTTGTCTTCAATTCCACCGTCCGCTTGGATTCGAGATCCGGGTTGGTTGCGGTCAAGCGGAGCGACTTTGGTGCCAACGATTGCCCGCCCATCACCCAGTCATCCTGTTTGTAGGTGAAGATGCCGTGTGGCGTGGCACCACCGCACGAATGGCAGGCGATGCAGGATGCCATCACCGTGTCGATGGGGCCGTGGGCACTGGGATCTTTGCGCTCGTAGACATCGTCTCGGTTGAGAAGGGAAACCCGCAGCGGTGCGGTCCAGCTGATTTGTTCCAAGCCCCCATTTTTCCCCGCGAACAAACGGGCGCGCCCAAGTCGAAACTTGATCGGCTGCTGGCTCTTTTCGTGATCTGTTACCGCTTCGCCCACCTCGCGGTAGACTCGCATTTGCAGCGTCTGGGTCAAAGGTGTCACTCGGATGTTGCCGGCGGTGTCGATCACCGTCATCTGGCGTAGAAGCGCCACCGCCGTGCCGACTGGGAACTGGGGCAGCTCAGTGTCACCATGCTTCACGACTTGCGTCGTCACCTGGTTGAGTTCGTTAAGATAGCGAACCGTCGCCTCCCGGCCGGCTGGCAATTTCACGAAAACCAGAAACGGCGAGCGGCTGCGGTAGTACCTAGTATGAACCGGCGCACTTGCTCCGTCCATCGCGCCGCGGACGCAGACCCAACCTCCCTTCGCATCGAAAAGATCGCGCGGCAGAAAGGGAGTTTTTGGATTCTCCAAATCGAATTCCTCCGCGAAAACATCCCCCGCAGTTGCGGCGTCGAGGTTGTCCGGTAGCGAAGCGATTTCCTCCGCATTTAGAGCGAGTTTTCCGATGGCACCCGCGAGTCGGGACTGCAGTGTCTCCAAGTTCCTATCCGCAGCGACATCTGCCGAATAGCGTGTGGCGCTCCAATCGAAAACCGACCAGAGATCATGCTGCATGACCGCACGCTTTAGCGGATCAGAAATCGCTTTCTCGTCGTCTGCCAAGAATTCGTCGAGCACGGCGATCGCCTCCCGGTAACCCGGCCCGGATTTTAGGTGAGAAGAATTCTGCCAGAGTGGAGGATCGACGGAGTCTAGATCCGGGACATCAAGTTTCGAATCCGGCCGCTCAAAAAACGCGCGGTGCATCCGGTTCCAAAGATGAGCCGGATCTGCGTCGTAGATTGCGGCTTTATTTTCCTCGGCCGAGAGGTTTCCAAGCGTGGAGAGCGTCAGGGCGTAAATGGCCACTACCAGTTTTGTTTTCATACGTAAACTCCTAACTATCAGCCTATGACCACTTCAGATCGATGACAATGTAAATCAGCCGTCAGGACGAGGTAAAGCAGGTGTGAAATTCGTGTCATTTACCGGGGGTGTGATCACTCAACTCCCAGCGCCTCTGAGTGTCCGAAGGGGGGATCTACAGATATCCTTGCGGTATGGTAGCGGCACCACTAGCCTCGATCGATGGACTTCAACAGGTATCATCCCTGGCGTTGGGCGATCTGGACTGCGCTGGTGGCGCTTCACTTCACCTGCGGACTGCCGGCCCAAGCCGATCAGTTCGGTCTATACACCTATCAATCATTCGGCGATTCTGTCACCATCACCGATTATCCGGAAGAGGCATCTGGCGAGTTAATAATTCCGGCGGAGATCGAAGGCATACCCGTCACCGAGATCGGGCCAAAGGCGTTCAAAGCCTGCATTGGGCTGACGAGAATTGTCGTTTCTTCCGGCGTGACTAGGATCGGCTCGGAAGCGTTTGTCGTCTGCAGTGGGCTGACCACGATCGAACTACCCTCTAACGTGAACTGGATCGGGCCGCAGGCGTTCAACGGTTGCACCGCTTTGGAAGTGATTGCCATCCCACCGGGTGTCACCGTCATCGGGAGCAGTGCGTTCGCTGGGTGTACTAGCCTGGCGAGCATCGATCTGCCTGAGGGGCTGGAGTTCATTTCGAATTGGATGTTCGCAGGTTGTAGCAACTTGAGCTCTATCTCGATCCCAGACGCGGTAAGCTTCCTCGGCGACAACGCATTCCAGGGCTGTGCGAACCTGAGTCGTGTGAATATTCCAGACGGTATCACCGACCTCGGCGAGGGAACGTTCTCAGGGTGCACTAGTCTAGCTGAGATCACCCTTCCTCCCGGGACTACGAAGATTCAGTGGGGGATGTTTGCCGCTTGTACAAACCTATCGGATCTGACGCTCCCGTCGGGCTTGGAGGAGATCGGTAGTCTGGCGTTTCGGAACTGTGCGAGCCTCACGGAATTCAGCTTCCCTCTCGGTGTGACCACGATCGAACCATACGCCTTCGATGGATGCAGCGGCCTCACCAGCCTCAGCATGCCAGCCTTGTTGGATACGGTTTCCGGTAGCTCCTTCAGCGGCTGCAGCCGATTGCTGGAGATCGATGTCGACCCCTCAAATACTTATTTCTCCAGCGTTGAGGGTGTCCTCTTCGACCTGAACAAAACGCTCCTCATCCGCTATCCGATGGGGCGTGCCAGCACGAGCTACAGCGTCCCGAGCAGCGTGACGACCATCGGGACGGTCGCGTTCGCCGGTTGCGCCAACCTTACGGAAATCGATCTCCCATCGAGCGTCGGAGCGATCGGAGGGGGCGCGTTTTCCGATTGCACCGCACTTGAGCGTTTCGCGATTCCCCCCGCGGTAACGACGATCGGAGCGGGCACTTTTAGACGCTGCCGCCACCTGGCCGAGGTGAGTTTACCAGATGGCCTGACGTCGATCGGACACGAAGCATTCATGGATTGCACAGGCCTCACATCCATCGCGATCCCGGGGAGCGTTGAACGCCTCGAACCGAGCCCGTTTCAGGGATGCAGCAGCATGGTTTGCCTAGTGGTCGATCCGCAGAATCAGACCTTCGCCAGCTCTGATG
>JBLHKE010000835.1:0-3353 GCA_047619485.1 Verrucomicrobiales bacterium
TCGCTGTGCACCATCCCGGCGTGTCGGAAAAACGCATCAGCTTCGATCTCGATCCATCCGCGACAGCCTCCTATTACGATACTGGCCCGAGTGATGGCACCCATGTGAAGGTGACCGACTGGGATTTCGGCACCACCGAGGGTGGCTCTTCTGGTTCGCCGCTGTTCGATGACAGCGGCCGGATCATTGGGCAACTGCACGGTGGTGAAGCGGCCTGCGGGAATGATTTGCCCGACTGGTATGGACGGCTATCGGTCTCGTGGGACGGTGGGGGCAGCCCGGCTTCGCGATTGTCCGACTGGCTCGACCCACAGGACAGCGGGGTGACGGCGATCGATGGGGCCAACGCCGATGAATTGCTCAGTATCAGCAGCGTGACTCTGTCCGAGGGCGACAGCGGCACCACGGTGGTAGAGCTCACTGTCACGCTCTCTCCAGCTACCGACGAGACGGTCAGCGTGCGTGTCACGACCAGCGGCGACAGCGCCACTGCAGATGAAGATTTTGTGCCGCTCGATACGATACTAACATTCACACCAGGTCAGACCGAGCAGGCGGTCGAAGTGGTGATCAAGGGCGACCTGACAGCCGAGGAGAACGAGACCATCGGCATCGGGATGAGCGATGCGATCAACGCGATTTCAAACCAAACGCCGTCGAGCATCGTCATCCTCAATGACGACTACATCTTCCCTGAGATCGACAGTGTGCTCATCGCGAGTGGAAGCGCGCAGACGGTTTTCCGCTACCAGATCACCGCGCGCAACACCCCGACTAGCTACGAGATCGCCTCCGGGCCATCCGGGATGCAAGTCGATCCGCTGAGTGGCCAGATCATCTGGGTGGCGGGCGCACCCGGTGATTACAGTGTGGCCATCAGCGCGCGCAACCCGGCGGGCACCGACTCCGAGACCTTACGGATCACCATTCAACCGAACACGCTCGCTGCGGCGCTCAACCTCCCACCCGGCGTCCCGCTCATCTCATCGGCGTTCCCGTGGACCTTGCAGACAGAGGTCACCAACGATGGCGTTGACGCCGCCCGCAGCGGATTGATTGGCGATTCGCAGAGTTCGAGTTTCAGCATCGACGTCACCGGCCCCGACGCGGTGAGGTTTTTCTGGAAAGTTTCGTCAGAGGACGACTACGACTTCCTGGCGGTAGCGATCGATTCGGTAGAAGTGGACTCGATCACTGGCGAGGTCGACTGGGTCGATGTGCTCCTGCCGATTCCCGAGGGCGAGCACCAGATCACCTGGAGCTATGGCAAAGACGGCTCCGCCGACGATGGCGCGGATGCGGCTTGGGTGGATGAATTGACGCTGGCCTCGGTCACTGGTGATCCGTTCATCACCAGTGCGACGCGTGTCTTGGCGACACTCGACGAAGCGTTCAGCTACGAGATCCGCTCGTTTGATCCAGAGGCGACCTTCGCGGTTGCCGATCTGCCCGCGGGTCTCGACTTCGACGGTGATCGCACCATTTCCGGGACGCCCACCACCACCGGTAATTTCGAGGTCGGGCTCAGCGCTGACAACGGACAAGTCAGCGAGATGACGCTAACGCTGACGGTGGTCGCGCCGCTCGGTTTCGCGCTCGAACTAACCTCGCTCCAGTGGTTACCATCGGGTGAAAGTTTTTGGTTCGGACAGGCGGCAGTGACGCTCGATGGTGAGGACGCCGGCCAATCAGGTGAGATCGACAACTCGCAATCATCGACCGCATCGTTCGACGTCACCGGTCCCGACTACCTCGCATTCTGGTGGAAGGTCTCCTCCGAGGAGGACTACGATTTTCTCACGTTCTCGCTCGATGGCGAGGCCGTCCGGCAGATCTCCGGCGAGGTCGATTGGCAGCGCGTGTTCTTCCAGATTCCCGTCGGCAACCATCAGCTGAGTTGGACTTACAGCAAAGATGACAGCGACTCTTCAGTTTTAGATAGCGCCTGGCTCGATGCCTTCGAACTCGCCTCCGGCAGCCCAGTGCCGTTCATCATCAGCCAGCTCGCGGTGAGTAGTTTCGATGGCGAACCGTTCAGCTACCAGATCAACGCGGTCAATTCGCCGCAGGCGTTCGGTGCTGACAGCCTCCCAGCTGGGCTGGTGTTCGACCCCTCGATGGCTATCATCTCTGGTCAACCGAATGGTGCGGGACCGTTCGAAATTTCCATCTGGGCAGAGAATGCCTCCGGCAGGAACACCCAGACCTTGGTGCTGACGAAGACACTACTCGACGTCAACATCCCACCCGCCATCGAGCAGCCGCAACTACTGGTGCAGAATGATGGGATCTCCCCTTGGACGGTCTCGGCCAACGATATCGTCGGGGGCAGCTCGGCGAAGGCTGGTTTCATCTTCGATGACGGGAGTAGCGACCTGATTGCCCAAGTGGTCGGCCCAGGTCGCGCGACTTTCCAGTGGTCGGTCTCTTCGGAGGATGACTTCGATTTCCTGGTCTGCTACCTCGACGACCTCGAGATTGATGCGATCACGGGCGCCGTTGCCTGGACGGAGGTCGTGGTGGATCTGCCGCCTGGCCAGCACCAAATCCGCTGGAGCTATCAAAAAGATAGTAGTGATTTCGACGGGCTCGACACCGCTTGGGTCGACGATTTCCAACTTGAGGGATACGCCGCCTACGCGCTCGAAAACGGGCTGCGTTTCACCGCAGCCTTCCCGCTTGCCGACCCGGACGCCGATGGTTTCGCCAACCTGTTGGAGTTCGTCTTCGCTACGAATCCGGACGACGCAGGAGCACTGCCAAAGTTAGGGATCGCGACGAACGGCGGCACCGCGGAAGTCACCATCACCGGTCGTGCCGATCTCTCCGGGGTTAACCTAACACTTTATCAAAGCCCCGACCTGAGTGAAGCCTGGACTGACACGAACATCGTGGCAGAGATCATCTCCGCGGCTGGTGGCAAAGCTGTCTATCGCTACAGCGTGCCGATCTCGGACGAGTCTGAGGAAATTTATTTCCGGCTGGGAGTGAGCAGCGAACCGTAAGACCGACGGGGCTCTCGGGTGGTAAAATGTCGGAACTTCGATTTGCAATCGAAGCCGTCGTGCTGATCGGCTTAGGCATTGGGCTTCGATTGCAAATCGAAGTCACCACCTACATGTCGGAGCCAGGGATCGGATCCAGACGGCTAAGATCCTGTCAGTAAATAATTCCTACCATCTGCTGGGTATTTCGGCCATCACCGGCGTTAGCTTCCAACTCAAATCGCTCGCTATAATCGCTGAAATCTGCCTTGGTGCTGGCCAAAATTCCTGCGCATCTTTGCATGACTTATTTCCTGACAGCCCCTAAGGGCTTGTCAGTAAATAACTCCTACAATCTGCTGGTTATTT
>JBLHKE010000836.1:0-3347 GCA_047619485.1 Verrucomicrobiales bacterium
CCGGGCAGCGCCTACGACCCGGCGAAGTGCCGCTTCTGGCCAAGCGTGTTCCGCGAGAACGGTTACACCACTGCGCACATTGGCAAATGGCACACCGGAATCGATGCCGGATTCGGGCGTGACTGGGATTACCAGATCGTCTGGAATCGTCCGCGCCACCCGGACAACGCACCGAACTACTACGACAACCAGCTCATCAGCAAAAACGGCGGCGAGCCGAAGATGACGAAGGGCTACACCACCGACAACTACACCGACTGGGCGATCGATTATATTAAGGGCGAGGGCAGAGACGAGGCCAAACCATGGTATCTCTGGCTTTGCTATGGCGCGGTCCACGGACCATTCACACCCGCTGACCGCCACCTCGAGGACTACCCGAACATCGCAGTGCCAGCGCCGGCCGATGTCTACCCACCTCGAAAGGGAAAACCAGAATACGTCCGCAAGATGGAGTTTTGGGAACCTGGAAAAGACGGCCAGCCAGTGGAGCGCAAAGTCCGAGAACTCGGCCCGGTCGGGATGAAGGACATGCCCGGCCGATCGTTGAAAGACTGGGTGCGGCAATACCACCAGGGCGTGCTTGCGATCGACGAGAACCTGGGACGGCTTTTAGTCGCGCTCAAAGAGAGCGGCCAAGATGAGAACACACTCATCGTTTTCACCTCGGACCAGGGCTTCGCGTGGGGGCAGAAAGGATTCAAATCCAAAGTCGCTCCCTATCGCGCAACCGTCGCCGCCCCATTCATCATCCGCCCACCCAAAGCGATCGCCAAACATTGTGCCGGCCGGGTCATCGATTCCCCGGTGAGCGGCGTCGACATCCCACCGACATTTTTCGCCCAAGCTGGAATCGAGTTGCCGTGGTCAATGCACGGCCACGACCTGAGCCCGCTGTTAGCAAAAGGCCAAGTCGCTTGGAACCATCCTGCGATGCTCGTCCACACAGCAAAGGCCTACGGTTCGGCCACGGACAGGATCCCACCCAAAGGTGATCCGACACTCTACCACGGCTCGGGCATCCCATGGTATGTCATGCTCAGCGAGGGACGCTACAAATACATTCGCAACCTCGTGGAGGGCGAGACCGAAGAACTCTACGACATCGCAGCTGACCCAGACGAGTTGGTGAACCGAGCGCACGACGCGAGCCATCAGCAGACCCTAGAAAAACTCCGCGCCGCAACTATCGCTGAGTTGCGCCGAACAAAGGCTGGCTTTGTTAACGAGTTACCCGCGACCGCGGCTGCTCTCCCGGCCACGGCCGAGTGGAAAAAACACGTCATCCAGAAGCCTCTTCTCAAGAACATTTCATCGGTGGTTGCCAATGACTGGGACAAGGACGGTAAGATCGATGTGATTTCATCGTGGGGTGGTAAAGTCGTGATCTATCGCGGACCAGATTGGAACGCGCAGACAATCCACACCTTCAATCCCAAAGACGCGCGCACCAAACCACGCTCCGCCTGCATCCACAGTTGCCTGATCGATGCCGACGGCGATGGCGACCTCGATTTTTGCGGTTCTAATCAGACCGTTTTCTGGCTTGAGTGCCCGGATGATCCCTTCTCTGGCAAAGCTTGGAAGTACCGCACTATCGACGATCAGATCCTCGGTACCCACTGCCTCATCACCGGCGACGTCAACCGTGACGGCAAGCTCGACCTGATCGCCAACTCGGGTCGCGATGCGAAAACGACCGCGGTTCCGAACTCGATCGTCTGGTTGGAAACCCCTGCCGCACCGCACAAGGGGAAGGCCTGGACGCGCCACGTTTTCGCCGATCGCGATGCCCCGGGGGCTTCGCACTACATGGGATTCGGCGATGTGAACGGTGATGGTCGACCGGATATTTCCTGCGCCGCGAAAGGTGGACAAGCGCATCCGGGCGGCGAGTGGTTTGCCTGGTGGGAGCAGCCTGAGGATCCTACAAAAACGTGGCAAAAACACCTGCTCGCCGAGAACCAGGTCGGCGCTAGCAACATCATTCCTGCGGACTTTGACGGCGACGGGAGAGTCGACTACGCCGCTTCCCGCGGACACGGCGATGGCGTGCTCTGGTTCAAGGCACCCGAGTTCGAGCTGATCGAGATCGATCCGGATTTCGCCTTCCCGCACAGTCTCGCGCTGGCCGATATCGATGCGGACGGCGACACCGATATCGCCTCCTGCGGCAAACAGGCGGACGGCCAGTGCGCCTGGTACGAGAACGACGGAAATGGCCGCTTCAAAAGACACACCGTCGCCAAAAACCAAGGCGCCTACGATCTTCGGATCCTAGATATGGACAGCGATGGCGATCTGGATTTTCTCATCGCCGGCCAGTCTAGCCGCAATGTCGTCTGGTTGGAAAATCCGGGAAAAAAATAGCCAGCCAGTTGCGCCTCCGTGCACCTGTGTTCGCTAGGGGCAGGTCCACGCCGTGTAGCGGAACCATCAATTGCTAGGAGCCTGTCGGACTTACCTGATGCGGCAACAATCGTTTTAGAATTCGCCCAAATCTACCCTCCGCTTTGGCGAATATTCCAATATACTCCTGCATCGGACGGCGGATTATGACTGAATTCTAAAACGTTTTGCTCGAAATCATCTAAGTCCGACAGGCTCCTAGGGGATTTCTTTTCTAATCCCGGCGTCCCTAGGCGGGGGAGAGAGGGGAGGTGGGCTGCAATCGAGGGCTTGCCTTTCGACGACGTCGACTCCGGATCCTCGCTGCGGTCGCAGGCTGCGAGCCAGGCCGGCAGCGTTAGCGATTCGCCGAACCACGTCGTTATGGGAGTTCGCGAACCTGGTAGTATTTCCGTTCCGTGCCGATAGGGAGGTGATCAGGAAGAAAAGCTGCCAGAGGCGGAGGACAAAGTTCATGGAGCCTACCTTCGAAGACATTCTACAATAAGAACCTGATGTGCGAGAGCATGGTCGATTGGGATTGGGGGGGCTGAGTGCGTCCATCTGGTGCTGAAATACCAGCGTCCATAGGTTCGCTCGAGTCATTCGACCTTACGGGACGATCCACGAATCGAGCTAGAGCACACATTCCGCACGTCCCATGCCCCTTTACGGCATTAAATGCAACACGTTCATCATTAGAAAATTGCATCAATAAATAAATTTACATTTAGCCTTGTACTTATGGGGGTTATACCCATAGTGGGCACATTATGCCCGATAGCCCATCGTCCGCCACCAGTATCAACGCCGATCCTAACACTGCGCTAGATCAGTTCGCAGAAAGCTGCCAGCCCTTCAGCGTCGACCGGTTGCCCATCGTCTCCGCCTTCTGCCACAAGATCGGCATCGGCAACAGCATCAATTCCAGCATCGAAAGCAACGCCGACATCGACGCC
>JBLHKE010000837.1:0-3344 GCA_047619485.1 Verrucomicrobiales bacterium
GCGATGGCCAAGGAGCCGGAGCGCCGCTACGGCGGGGCGGGGGAGTTGGGACGAGATCTCGGCCGCTTCCTAGCGGATGAGACTTTGACCGCAGGGCCGCCAAGCCGGGTGTATGCCTTGCGAAAACTGGTCGCGCGCAATCGTGCACTGTTCGTGATGGGCATGGTCGCTCTGTTGGCGCTGGTAGGTGGGATCATCGGCAGCCTGCTGATGTTTCTCGACGCCGAGGAAGCCAGGGAAAATCTCCAGCGCTCATACGTCCAGCGTGATCTGAATGATGCGATCAACGCTGCGCGGAGTGCGCGCGCGGGCGATGCGGTGGCGCACTACTGCCACGCGCTGCGTCTTGACCCTGGCAACCAGTTGGCAACCTCACAGCTCCTCGGGTTGTTGATGAACCATCGATGGGTGCGGCCGATGGCGGCGCCGGTCGAGTTGCCCGAGTCGATCGAGCCAATCTTTATTGCGGTCGGTGAGCGGCGTGCTTGGATCTTGGCTACGGGCGGTGAGTTGCTGTCGGTCGGAGTAGGTGGCGTGAAGTTGTTAGATAAAGTAGCGGGCGCTCAGGGGCTGGTCGCCCACGGAGATCGCTACACGGTGATCGGTCGGCAGTCGGTTGGGACGGTGGAATTCGATTCGCCGATCACCGCGTGGGATCAGGTGCCCGATGCCAGTGCGCCGGCGGTCTTGGTCGGCTGCGAAGATGGTGGGGTGCATGCGGTCGACCTCGAGACTGGTGCGAAGCGTACCGGATTTCCAGTCAGCCAGGCGGTGGTGTCGATCGCCGCGGCAGAGTCGCTATCGGCGCCCTTTGCCTTGGCGACGCGGGACGCGGTGTACGCAGGATCCTGGGGTGAGAAGAAACCACTGCGGCTGTGGAAACCTGGAGATGGGCTACCAGTGCACGGTTTAAAGATGCTGGTTCCGGGTTCGCAGGTCGCGGCGGCAGCCGGCGACGGCGCTGGGGTCTTTGCGGTGGGTGGACAGCGCAAGATCGAATCGCTCGGCCCGCTCGGTCGCGTGACGGGCGGGTTTGATTTTGTCACTGCCGGGCGCCTGCTGCTGACCGGCTGCGGCGATGGCTGCCCGCGGCTGTGGCAATTGGATCTGGAGGCGGGCACAGCAGACTTCGTTCTCGATGCGGGGCAGCATCGCGGGGAGGTGACGGCGGTGCATTTTCTGCGGGGTGGCGACTCCGCGCTGTCGCTTGGTGCAGAGGGCGTGGCACGTGTCTGGGATGTGGATACTGGGCGCGGTGAGCCACTCCGCGCAGGTGGCCGGATCGACGAATTTTCGATCAGCATGGATAAGCGGGTGGCGGTTTCCTATGATCGTGGGGCGGCAACTGCCACGCGATGGGCGCTCGATCGCCGCAGCGCACTCTCCCCACGCGTCGATTGGTTGGACGGGTTCGAGCGAACTGAGGGTGGTGGGCGCGACTTGTCAGAGTTTACCTCGCTCCCAGTAGCCGGAGACCTCGATACCGCTGCGATTTCGCCGAGTGGTGAACGCATTGTGACTTGTGTCGATGGACGCACCTTGCAGCTGTGGCGTGAGGCGGATGGCATCGAACTCTGCCCACGCTGGAGCGTCGCTCGAGGCGTGGAGGCTCTGGTATTCCGTGGCGAAGAGGTGGTGCAGTTGAGCTACCGTGGCGGCAAGGTGTGCGAGGTGGCGCTACCGCCCGCGGCTGGGCAGCTGGATGAAGCGTTTCTGGACTTTGCCGAAGCCTTCGTGTGTCGACGTTCGCGTGCGGATGGTTCCTTGGAGACGGTGCCGGCACAGCCACTGCAGGAACTCGAACGCAGTGGCATCCATTCCGACGGCGGTCGCGCTTTCGCCGATTGGTTGGTGGCGGATGATGATGATCGCTTACTATGGCCTGGCGCGCAGCGCTCGATCAAATCCTACGGTGAGAAGATCATGGCGCTGGGATTAGAGGGCGAACGCGAGGCAGCACGCCTCGGGATTTCCGGAGCTAGAGAGAGGCTAAAAACGCGAGTGCGGTAGCTGGTGGCGCGATATTGGGTTCTAAATGTTCGATCGACCGTGATCACGGCACCACAGAACAAGAGTGCCGGATCATTGAGATAGTTGCCGAATTACTTTGCTTGTGTTTTCTTTGCTTAACTTGCAGGTGGCGGTGATTGGGATGTCCGGCCTCCCGTTTCTCTTGAGCGTTTGGACATCTCTGGCGCTACTAGCCGTTTTCTATTTAATCTATGTTGCAGTCCTCGGCAAGAAGTTGGCCGAGCGTCCTGGAGATATACTGAGTCATGGGAGGTTCGTTCATGCTCTGGCGAGTTCAGATACCTTCATTTGCGTCTCCGATAGCCTCTAAACACGTTTTAGGTAGGTGCCATTCCGCCCTGACGCCCAGTTATCTGGGCTTTGAAATAAGTTTGTAACCTTCGGGGAGCTGGAGGTGCAGAAGGGGGAAACACCTGATTCCCATGATCTATCCAAGCTTTTTCTGGCTCACCTGCTCCCTGATTTTTCTGCTTTCTGTCGCCTCTCAGGCGCAGGTGGTGCGCGAACGCTTGAACTCCTCGTTGGCGGTCGGGCAGCCTTCGGTGGGCTGGTCCAAGACGTTCTCTGCGGATGGATCTCGGCTTTATATCGGCGCCGATGTCTTCGGTAAGACGGTGTTGTTGGACAACCATTCGATCAACAACGGAAGACTCGGGGTCTACCAAGTCGGTGCGACGGGTGGGACGCCGGTTTTGGTGCGGAGCGATTCCTCTCTGATCGAAGGCGAGGAGACGCCGGACGCTAGCCGGTTTATCTTCCGTGGGTCGCATGATAGATTTAAGGACGGGGTACAGGCAACCCCGTTGTTTTCGTGGCCGAGTTCTGGGGGCACGGCGCTGGTGTTGGCGGCGGATTGTGACGAGTTCGTCTTGAGTGCCGACAGCAATTATGTGGTCTACTTGAGTGACGACCAGCTCTACAGCGTGTCGGTGACGGGCGGTTCGGCCAGCGTGCTGTCGGCTGCTGGCGATGAGATCGAACAATTCACGATTACCGCCGATTCGACGCAGGTGGTGTTCACGGCCCGAGTCGGAGGGACAGGTGAACTCTCGACGGTGGCGATCGGTGGTGGTAGCGCGACCGTGTTAGCTTCCTACTCAGTGCGACGTTTTGAGATTTCGCCATCTGGGAACCATGTGGTGTTTTTTGGTGGGGATGCGAATCTATATTCGGTGCCGATCTCTGGTTCTGGCAGCGTAGTTTCATTGAACCGTCCGGCTTTAGAGCAGTCGGGGATGACCTTCGCAGACTCTGAGGCTGCGTTCGCGTTGGTGGCGGATGTTTTCGTCAGTGGCGACGAGTTCGTTTTCTAC
>JBLHKE010000838.1:0-3343 GCA_047619485.1 Verrucomicrobiales bacterium
CGGATTCGACGAGCTCGGGTCTAAACAGCGCATCGCGATCCAGAAAAATGGACGACAGACCCATGAAAACACCATTCTCCTTGCCGACCTTGTCGATGGAGTTTTTGACGATTTGCAAGTAGGCGTCGGATTGCTCCTTAGTAGGCGGGCGGAAGGTCAGGGACTCGAACAGGTCATCCACCGCAGCACGCAAACCCTCTTCGGAAAATCCAGGATCCTTCATCAGCTGGTAAATCGGGCTCATCGGGCGGACGATCTTGGTGCTGTAGGTGATAGCGGTGGGCAGTCCGCGAAGATCACCCTCAGGGGCGTAGGTCTTGGGATCGTCGGTGATCTGCTCGGGCTTGGCCAAGCTCAGCGGGCCATAGGCCATGTAACGAAGAATGTCTTCCGCCTTGCTGAGGATCTGGGTCGCCTCGGCGCTGTTGACCGTGTAGAAGTCGGGGTAATTCTCAAAGCCGTGTTTGCGGGCTGAGGAGAGAACCACGGGCACGCTTTTGACCGAGGTTGCGTAGGCCACCGTTCCTCCCTGCCACTTGATAATCCGGTCGGTGCCGAAGTAGAGTTTCAGCTCGCCGCCATGGTTGGTGGGGACGACATCGCCGTGGGTGCGAAGTCCTGGCTTGGCTGGATCGAGTTCCATCTCACGGTTGATGAGTTCGTTCAGTCGCGTGATGTGCTCTTGGGGCGTGACCCGCCAGATGCGTGCGGGTGAAGAAGTCGGCGCGAGCTTGATGCCGTCGGGCAGTGGACCGAAGAGCAGGTCGTGGTCGATGAAATTACCCTTGTGAGGATCAATGTGGCCCTGGAAGCCGCCCTTATCCGCCATGACGCGCTCAAGCTCGCCGACGATCCAGTCCGAGAACTGCAGCCGCGCGATGACCTGCGGTTGTTTTTTCTTCTTCGGCGGCATCTCCCGGAGCGATACCTGTGCCCAGACCGACTTCCAGATCGCGGCGTTGGTCTCGTCCACCGGCCCGAGGTCGACTAGATTAAGATCGCCCTTTTTTGATTCGGCGTCGTGGCAATCGTAGCAATGATTATCCAGAAAGACCTCGGCGAAATTCTCAAACTTCCCGCGGACAGGATCGCCTGGCGTGTAGGTGTCAGCGGACAATAATGCCGCACCGAGCGCGGCAAAAACCGTCACGGTGAGGGCGAGAGTTACTATCCTCATGCCAGGATCTCTTTGAGGGGGCCAGTGCCGGAGTCGAACTTGGCGGCCATCTGCTCGCTCATGTTGAATCGCTCGGAATTGACGCCAACGGTCTGAAGAATAGTCGAGTAGAGGGCGTTGATCGGCCGCTTGCCGTCCAGCTGGGTGAACTGGCCGCTCTTGAAGATGCCGTCGCAGTTACCCAATAGCATCACCGGCCAGTTGGCTCCGTTGGTGTGCTGCTTGTCGGCGTTGTTGCTGGTGTAGACGATGAGGGTGTTGTCCATCATCGTGCCGCTGCCCTCAGGCACACTTTCCAACTCCTCCATGATCTTCACTAGCATGCGACTATTATACTGGCGGATCTTGATCCAGATTGGATTGTCAGGCTGATCCATGTGCCCGAGATTGTGCCCCTGCTTCTCGACGCCCAGTCCTTTCCATGCGCCAAAAATCTCGCCACGGCCTGAGCCGATTGTGAGCACGCTAGTGATGCCCGATTTGAGGGCAGAGATACCCTGATCGAGGAGGACGTCGTGCCAGTCCGTCTCGAATTCGGGCTTGGTATAACGCTCGTCCACCTTGGGCGCGAAATGGCGCAGGTGATCCGAAACGTTGCCAAGGCGCTCTCGAAGTCCGTTGATGTCATCGAAGCCCTGCACATACTGGTCGAATCGCTGCTTGTCCGCGGTCGGCAGCGTCGTGCCTCGGGCAGCTGCCATCTTCTCTATCTGGTCGAACATGCTGGAGCGCGCTTCGTGCTGGTTGCGAATGTCCCCCTGCGAGATCCCACCATAGAGCATCTGGTAGAGGTGGTTCGGGTTGGAGTGCATGAAAATTGGTCGACCCGCACCGCGTGCCGACAGGTTCGCGACGGTCGGCTTGCCTCTCATGTTCTCCATCGAATCCATACCGATGCACAGGTGGGGCAGGAGCGTCTCGGGAAGTTTTTTGCTCAGCTCGTAGTCGATGGTTGCTCCGCTGGGCGCCACGCCGTCGCTGCCGCGGTAGCCACCGAGTGCACCGAAGAAAGCGCTGTGCGAGGGGCTGGTGTGCATGCCGTGCAGACCGTTGATGATGTGCAGACGCTCTTTGAAGGGTTCAAGCGCCTGGATCGGCTCGGGCAGCTTGACCCCGGCCAGCGAACCGCTGTTCTTCATTCCTGCTGGGATGCAGGTCTTGGGATCGAATCCCTGGTTTTGCATGAAAAAGACGACGCGTTTCGGCCCTCCGGAACCCTTGGTCGCCGAGGCGGCCGAGGCGGCCGAGGCGGCCGAGGCGGCCGAGGCAAAACTAGGAAGGATGGACGCGCCGACGCCAGCTGCTAATCCGTGGAGCATGTTTCTGCGATTGATCATAGGAAAGTCGTTCTCAGGGGTAACTAATTCGAGTCTCGGGCGATCGGCAAGGATTTCCTGCCGGATTCGGTCTGCTTGTTAACTGTCCTTTGAACCAGAATCTAACGCTTTCAGCGGTCGAAAATCCGCCCTTTTCGGCAGTGCACTTAGCCCGTTTAATCATCGGCTCCAGTCTTTGTGAGATGTTTGCCGACAAACGTTGCCACCTTAGCTTTGTAATCCACGGCATCGATCGAAGCGCTGTTGGCGTGTTCACCACCTTTGATGATCAGCCGATCCTTCGGTTCCGGAGCGAGTTCGTAAAGCTGTTGGCTCATCATGTAGGGAACCTTGGCATCCGCTCTCCCGTGTATCAGGAGAACCGGGAGCTGCAGGTTCCCGATCTTATTCTTTGAATCGAACTGGTGGCGAATCAGCATTTTCATCGGTAAGAGCCGCGTCAGGATCGGTTGGCGATATTTCACCATGTCGATGATGGACGTGAAGGTGCTCTCGACGATCAACCCTGCGGCCTCAGGATGATGCATCGCGAGCTCGATGGCGATGGCGCCACCGAGTGAGTGGCCGTAGATGAAAGTAAGATTCGGATCCGCGCCAAGATCGACGATGAGGAATTGCCATGCCGCCTCCGCATCTTCATAGACGGTTTTCTCGCTCGGCGTGTAGGAATCGAAACTGTTGCCGTAGCCACGGTAGTCGATCTGTAGCACGTTGTAGCCGAGGGCGTGTAGCTGTCTTACATTGTGCTCAAGATTTTTACCGATGGTGTCGTCTTGTCCGTGCAGGAAGATGATCGAAGGGGCGTTATTGGTCGATTCAGCCGTCTCGG
>JBLHKE010000839.1:0-3343 GCA_047619485.1 Verrucomicrobiales bacterium
TAGGGCACTAACAGAATCCAAAACCTCGCCGAGACACACGCGCACATCCTGGAGCCTCCGTTTCGGCGGCTCCGGCCTCGCTAAGAACATCCACTGGTTGACGAGCCCCTCGATCCGCCGTCCCTCCTGCACGATCACCGCTGCCGACTCGCCGCCCTCATCCCCGAGCAACTGCGCGTGCATCTGGATCGCCGCGACCGGATTTTTGATCTCGTGCGCGAGCCCGGTCGCCATCTTCCCTAACAGAGCCAGACGCTCAGCCGCCTCTCGTTGTTCCCGCTCGCTCACCAGCGTCCGAGCGAGGTGCCCGATCTCATCCTTACGTTTGAGTTCAGGAAGGTTCGCCTGCGAGCCGAGCGATGAAATATTCTCCGACAGTGCAACTAGAGGCCTCACGACTCGGCGCGAGATCGCCCAGGCGAGAACGAGGCATAGCCCCCAGAACAAACCCAGCGGCATCCACATCTGACGGCGCCGAAATTGATCCCAAAACCCCTCGACCGGCCGACTGAACTCAGCAGACCAGCCAGCGTCGAGTTCGACCACCACCAACTGAAAACCCGGTCGCCGAAGATCCGCCGTAGCGGCTCGCCCCTTCCTGAAACGCACATCGATCTTCAGAATCTCGGAGAGATTTTCGCCCAGCTGTTCGCTCTTGGGCAGCTTCGAATCGACGATGAACTCTGCATTCGCCTCCGCTAGGATCGCGAAGGCATTCCTAGAGTCCTTGCGCCCCTGCGCATGCATCCACCACACCAAAATCAGCGACCCCGAGATCACAAAAAGCCCCAGAGATACCGCAATCCAGCGTCCCAAGCCTGTATTTTGGTCATTTTTTGCCCAATCGGACTTCATTGAGCACTTTCTACTCATAAGCAAGCAACAGCAACTCAATTTCCTGCTCACCTGCCAGGTCAAAGCAGTGACAGATTGGCTTGGAATCTCGGACAGTAAATGGTCCGAAATCGGCCATTTACTGACCACAGAATCAGCCTTGCGAAACCGGACGGATTTACGCCACGGTGTGCCCACGCATGAACTACCCCTTACGCCAACTCGGCACGACAGTGATCGCCGTCTTCCTCACGCAGACGCACTCACCTGCCCAAGGCGCCGATCAACCAATCTCGGTCCTCGACGAGTATGTCGTCACCGCCAGCCGCTTCGCCGACCCGCGCGCCGATGCGCCGAACACGGTCGATGTCCTAACGCGACAACAACTCGATGAGATCCAGATCCGCTCGTTGCCCGAGGCCTTCGCGCGCACCCCCGGCGTCCTCGTCCAAAAAACTGCCAACGGCCACGGCTCACCGTTCATCCGTGGCTTCACCGGTTTCCGCAACCTGCTGCTGATCGACGGCATCCGCCTCAACAACTCCGTCTTCCGCGAGGGGCCAAATCAGTATTGGAACACCGTCGACCCACTCGGGCTCGACCGCATTGAACTGGTCAAGGGTCAGGGCTCCGTCCTTTACGGCAGCGACGCCATCGGCGGCACGGTGAATGCACTCACCAAATCTGCCAACCCGTCCGACTACGAGGCTGGTGAAGTCTTCTCTGGCGGCAGCACCAACTACCGCTGGTCGAGCGGCGAGCAGAGCCATACCAGCCGGCTCGAAGGCAAAGTCGGCGTCGGTGAGAAATTCGGTCTGCACGCAGGGGTCAGCTACAAAGACTACGGCGACATCCGCTCGGCAGACATCGGCACGCAACCACACACCGGCTACGACGAACTCGATTTCGATGTGCGCCTCGACTACCTACTCACGCCCGGGGTGAGATTCACCCTCGCCTACCAACAGGTTGAGCAGAACGACATCTGGCGCACGCACAAGACGATCTATGCGGTGCCATTCGCAGGTAGCAGCATCGGCGATGAGAAACAGCGCGTCCTCGACCAAAAACGTCAGCTCGGCTACGCGCAGCTCGAGATCGATGATCCCACCGAGTTCATCCAGCGCTCGAAACTCAGCCTCTCCTGGCAACGACAGGAGGAGAGCCGCAACCGTGTGCGCAGCGACGGGCGCCGCGACACCCAAGGCTTCACCGTCGACACGCTCGGCACCTTCGTGCAGTTCGAGAGCGAGCTACCGTTCAGCGAACTCATCTACGGCGCGAGCTTCTACCACGACGACATCAGCTCGTTCCGCGACGACTTCAACGCCGACGGTTCCTTCAACGGCCACGCCATCCAGGGGCCGGTCGGCGACGACGCCACTTACGACCTACTCGGTGTGTTCGCCGAAAACCGCCGCCAGCTCGGCGAAAACTTCGACCTGCTCGTCGGCGCTCGCTACACCTACGCGGCCGCCGACATCGGGATCGTCGAAGACCCAGTCACCGGCAAGCGCACCTCCATCGAAGACAGCTGGGACAACTTCTCCGCTAGCGGAAAGATCCTCTGGCGCCCGCTCGGCGATCGCGGACTCGAAGTCTACGGCGGTGTCGCGCAAGGATTCCGCGCCCCCAACCTCTCCGACCTCTCACGCCTCGACACCGCACGCAGCAACGAGATCGAAACCCCATCGCCAGACCTCGACCCGGAGAGATTCATCAACTACGAGATCGGCTTGCGCACTGCTCAGGAGAACTTCAACGCCGGCATCGCGTATTTTTATACCGACATTCAGGACATGATCGTCCGAGCCCCGACCGGTGCCATGGTCGACGGAGCGTTCGAGGTCACCAAACGCAATGCAGCAAAAGGCTACGTCCACGGCATCGAGATCTTCGGTGACGTCTCCCCGACCGATCGCCTCACCCTCTTCGGCAACCTCACCTGGATGGAGGGCGAGGCCGACACCTTCGCTACCAGCGCCAATCGTACCACCCGCGAACCGCTCAGCCGCATCATGCCGCTCACCGGCACGCTCGGCGCGCGCTATGACGCCACCGACAAACTCTGGCTAGAGCTCTCAGGCACCGCCGCAGCACGCGCCGAAAAACTCAACACCCGCGACCGCGGCGACACCCAGCGCATCCCACCGAACGGCACGCCCGGCTACACGATCCTATCAGCGCGCGCCGGCTACGAATTCAACGACCGCTTCTCCATCATCACCGGAGTTGAGAACTTCACCGACGAGGCGTATCGTTCACACGGCTCAGGCCAAAACGAACCCGGAGTGAACCTCATCCTCTCCGCCTCGCTCAAATTTTAGTGTGCTAAAGACCGCCGAGATCGATCGCTTCGAGAACTTCTCCTGCCCGAGACCCGCAGGCGGAAAGAAGCTCGCCCTATTACTGACGATTGCCTTCCATGCAGTCGTCATTGCGACGCTTGCCGCGATCACCTTCCAAGTCACACGCCCGGCCATTGAGCCCGCCGAGATCGAAGTCAGCT
>JBLHKE010000840.1:0-3317 GCA_047619485.1 Verrucomicrobiales bacterium
GGCACCATTAAAACCAAGGTCGCCGGCCAGCGTTTTGGCGAACTTTTCAAGAACATCGCCCAGGTCTCCGACAAGATTACCGTCATCAACTCGATGACCCACGGCGAGGCCGCCCACGAACGTGGCGTGCACAACATGTTCACTGGCTACCGCCCGAGCCCGGCCCTCACCTACCCCAGCATCGGCAGTGTCGTCTCGCACGAGTTCGGCCCAAGGAAGAACCTGCCGCCATACGTCGCCATCCCGAGCGTCGCCAACGAGCACGCTGGCAGCGGTTATCTCAGCTCAGCATACGGTCCATTCTCACTCGGCAACGATCCAGCCAACCAGGGTTTCTCGGTGCGCGATCTGTCGCTGCCGAAAGGGATCGACGACAAACGCTTCGAACGCAGACGCTCGCTCTTGCAGACGGTCGACGACCACTTTAAGTCGCTCGAAGAATCCGACGCCCTCGATGCGATGGACACCTTCTACCAGCGCGCCTACGGCCTCATCTCTTCCAAGGAAGCACGCGAAGCCTTCAACATCGAAGCAGAGGATGCCAAACTGCGCGACGAGTACGGTCGCAACCAAGCCGGCCAGCGCATGATTCTCGCACGCCGACTCGTCGAGGGTGGCGTGCGTTTCGTCTCGATGACCTACGGCGGATGGGACCACCACGACAACGTCAAGAACGGCTTCCAACAACAGGTGCCAGCTTTCGACGTCGCCCTCGCCCGGCTCATCCGTGACCTCGATGACCGCGGATTGCTCGACTCGACGCTCGTCATGGTCAGCTCCGAGTTCGGCCGCACGCCGAAGATCAACAAGACCGCCGGACGCGATCACTGGCCGAAGGTGTTCAGCACGATGCTCGCCGGCGGCGGCGTCAAGCGTGGCTCGGTCTACGGCCTGAGCGACTCGCTCGCCGCCGAACCAGAAGAGAATCCGGTCAGCCCAGAAGATCTCGCCGCGACGATCTACAACCAGCTCGGCATCAATTCCGACAAAGAGCTGATGGCACCCGGCGGCCGCCCGATCGAAATTGTCGACGGCGGAAAAGTCATCAAAGAATTGCTAGCCTAGCGCAGCACCGAGTTGCACTCCGTGGGTGGCAGCTAAAACACCTCAACCGTCCCCAGAATGAAGCACTTCCTAATCCACCTCGGCGTGGCGCTCCTAGCTATTAATACAGCAGCAGCCGCCACCCCTGCCCTAAACAGCATCCTCCCCAAGGGCGGCCAACGCGCCTCCGAAGTCCAGATGACCTTCATCGGCGACCGCCTCGCCGATGTCGAAGAAGTCATCCTCTACGGCAATGGCATCACCTCGAAGGACATCAAGGTCATCGACCCCAAAAACGTCACCGCTACCTTCGTCATCGCCCCCGACTGCCCCTTCGGCGAACACCAATTGCGCCTGCGCGCCAAGTCGGGCATCTCCCACCTGCGCACCTTCTGGGTCGGCCAGTTCCCCACACTAACAGAAATAGAACCCAACAACGATTTCGAGGCTCCGCAAAAGATCACACCGAACACCACGGTCGCCGGAGTCCTCCAGAACGAGGATGTCGACTACTACGCCATCGATGCAAAGAAAGGCGAACGCCTCACCGTCGAGATCGAGGGCATGCGCCTCGGCAACGCCTTCTTCGACCCCTTCATCGCCATCCTCAACAAGGACCGTTTCGAGTTGATCACCTCGGACGACACCGCCCTCCTCCTCCAGGACAGCGTCGCCAGCATCACCATCCCCGAGGACGGCACCTACATCGTCCAGGCGCGCGAGAGCTCCTACGTCGGCAACGGCAACTGCCACTACCGCATGCACGTCGGCCACTTCCCGCGCCCGACTGCGATCTTCCCGGCAGGCGGCCAAACCGGGCAGCAACTCGAGGTGAAACTAATCGGTGACCAATCCGGCGAGATGAAACAGACGGTCAAACTCCCCGCCGCCACGACCGACAATTTCCCAGTCTACGCCCAGGCGGGCAAGCTCTTTTCCCCGTCGCCGAACAAGCTCCGCGTCAGCCCTTTCCCGAACGTCATCGAAATCGAGCCCAACGCCGGCCAGTCCGAAGCGACCCCAGCCAATCTGCCCCTGCCCCTCGCATTCAACGGCGTGATTTCAGAACCCGGCGATCAGGATTGGTTTTCCTTCGAGGCCAAGAAAGGCCAGAAGTTCACCTTCCGCGTCCACGCCAGATCGATCAGCTCACCGCTCGACCCGGTTTTCAACATCTGGGGTCACGATAAAAAATACCTCGCCGGCAACGACGACTCCGACAACCGCGCTGACAGCAAATACGATTTCACTGCAGCCGCCGACGGCACCTACACCATCCGCATCATGGATCACCTCAAGAACGGTGGACCGGAGTACGTCTACCGGGTCGAGGCCGAAGCCGCCACCCCATCGCTCGCCCTCAACATCCCTCCTTTCGCCCGCAACGATTTCCAATCGAGGCAGATGATCTACGTCGCACGGGGCAACCGCTTTGCCACCATGGTCAACGCCACCCGCTCCAACTGCAGCGGGGATCTGAACATCACCGCCAACAACCTCCCGAAGGGCGTCACGTTGATAGCCGAGACGATGCCCGGTAACATCAACAGCTTCCCAATCCTGTTCGAGGCGGCACCCGATGCCCCGCTCGGTGGCACCCTCGCCGACCTCCAAGCCAAGCTGACCGACCCCAAGCGCAACGTCGCAGGGAACTTCTTCCACAAGCTCGACCTCGTCGTCGGCAACCCAAACAACACCGTCTACTACCAGAGCGAGGTAGACAAACTAGCGATCGCAGTGGTCGAGGAGCTACCGTTCAAGATTGAGATCGAAACCCCCAAAGTCCCACTCGTCCAGAACGGCACGCTCAGCCTCAAGGTTAAAGCAATCCGCAAAGAGGGCTTCGACGCCCCCATCACAATCCGCATGTTGTGGAACCCGCCCGGGATTGGATCACAGCCGACGATGAAAATCGAAAAGGGAAAGAACGAGATCTACTACACGATCAATGCCAATGGAAGTGCCGAAACCCGCGAGTGGAAACTCATGATGATGGCCGAGTCCGACGCCGGCCAGGGTCAGATCCTAGCCGCCACAGCACTCACTCCGATCACCGTCGAGCCCCCGTACACGACTACTAAGCTCGCGATGGCAGCTGTCGAGCAAGGCAAGCAGGGCGAGATCATCTGCAACATCGAGCACCTCAAGCCGTTTGACGGCACAGCCAAGATCCAACTCTACGGCCTCCCCGCAAAAACCACGACCACCGAGCTTGAGTTCACCAAAGACATCAAAGAACTGCGCTTCCCAATCACCACCCTAGCAGACAGCCC
>JBLHKE010000841.1:0-3299 GCA_047619485.1 Verrucomicrobiales bacterium
CGTCGATATCGCTGGGGCGACCTCTGAGAGCTACAGTGTGGCTGCTGCGACGGAGGGCGACGTGGGAGACTACACGGTCGTCGTCTCGAATGCGTTCGGCAGCGCTACCAGCGATCCACCTGCGGTGGTGCTGCTCGGCCAGCAGCTGGACGGGCTTTTCCCGACCGGGGTCGACGAATCTGGCACGGTGCTCGCGGACGGCGTGACCGACCCTCACTACCAGATTTTCGTCAACCCGGACTCCGAATCTCCCGACGCGATCGTGCATGATTCCACGGTGTTCCCGATTGTCGCCGGACCGTGGCTTGCCAACGATGTCGTATCGAAATGGATCGGTCCCGCCTTCGACACAGCCTCTGGCGCCGAAGGCGACTATACCTATCGCATCAACCTCGACCTGACCGGCTTTGACCCAGCGACTACGGCGATTGAAGGTTCTTGGGCATCTGATAATGGTGGCGTCGGTATTTTTATCAATGGCACCCCGACCGGAAATGTGAACACGCAGCAGTTCGGTATCCTCACATCGTTCCGCATTGAACCCGGCAGTTTTGTTTCCGGTCTCAATACTATCGACTTCCAAGTGAACAACTCTGGTGTGGGCTACACGGCATTGCGCGTCGCTGAAATTAGTGGTGTTGCCGTGCCCGGAGGTGGCGTAGGGGCACCGCTGATCGTGCGCCAACCGGAGGACGTGATGGCGGCGATCGGCTCGCAGGCGCGTCTCTCGGTGCTCGCTGATGGCGCACAGCCGCTGACTTACCAGTGGCGATTCGAAGGCACCGAGCTCGGTGGCGCCACCGGCCCGGAGCTGACGATCTTCAGTGTCGGCGAGGGCAACGCAGGTGACTACGACGTGATCGTTACCAATGGCGAGGGCATCGTCACCAGTGATGTCGCCACCCTGATCATCTTGCGACGCCCACCGGAAATCCTCACCCAGCCGGCCGATACCTTCGCCGCCAGCGGTGAGGCGGCGACACTCTCTGTGGTCGCTGACGGGAGCATGCCAATTAGCTACCAGTGGCGTCTGGGCGGGATCGAAATCCCCGGCGCTACTGATTCAGATTTTACCATCGATCCGGTGGGGGAAGCTGACGCGGGGGAGTATGATGTCGTTCTCACCAATAGCGATGGCACGCTTACCAGCGGGAGCGCCAGCCTAACCGTGCTGGATCGGGTTCCCGGCCTCTTCAATAGCGGCGTCGATGCTTCTGGCGTTGCGCTGTTCGACGACGAAATCGATCCGCACTACACGCTCGTTGTGAACCCGAATGGCGGAGGCACTGACGCGCTCGCGATGGGGGCGCTCCCCGGGGCCTGGGTGGCGAATAGTGCCAACTCGCGCTGGATTGGGCCGACCCCGGACACCAACGGGGCACAGGGATTGTACACTTTCCGCACCACCTTCGACCTGCTCGGTTTCGATCCAGCGACAGCCGTCATATTCGGTCGCTGGACCTCGGACAACGCCGGTGTCGAGGTGCGGCTCAACGGCGTGCCGACGGGAATCACTGGCACTGGGGAATTCACTAATTT
Source organism: Verrucomicrobiales bacterium (assembly GCA_047619485.1). Classification (GTDB taxonomy): domain Bacteria; phylum Verrucomicrobiota; class Verrucomicrobiia; order Verrucomicrobiales; family DEV007; genus JBLHKE01. The sequence continues at coordinate 1,540 of JBLHKE010000841.1, forward strand.
ATTCGAATTCGAAATCAACAGCGGTTTTGTCGCGGGTATCAATACACTCGAGTTCGACATCAACAATGCTGGTGAGGCCGCCAATCCGATCGGTCTGCGCATCGAAGATTTACAGGTGCTCGGCACTTTTGAAGGCCTCCCGGATTTCCGAATCACCTCGGTAACCCAGCCAGCTGGCGACCCGCTCTCCGTGAGTTTCACTTGGGCATCCACGCCGGGTGCAAAGTACCGCCTCGAGGTGTCACGTGACTTGGCGAACTGGTCTGAGCTGGCGGATAGCGTCGATAGTAATGGTGACTCGACGACTTTTGTCGACGCTTTCTTCGCCGGTCTCAACGGCCAAATTTTCTACCGCGTGATCCGATTGCCTTAGCGCGTGGGAGGCGCTAGGTGATCAGCTGGCCGGGCGCGGCCTGAGACGGTCGGCACGACAGCCTCTCTATCGTCCAGCGATCGGTGGTGGTTTTGTCTGCGAGTTGTTCGTCTCCGGTTCATGTTCCTATGCTAGGGCTTCAACTGGTAGTCGCCGTCGGCGAACTTGTCGTGGCAGGCATTGCAACGATTGAGCATTAGACCGAAGTGCTTCTTCGCGGCGGCGTAGTCTTTTTTGCGTGCAGCCTGGTAGAGTTCGCCACCAGCCTCGCGGGTCTTGACTGCGAGTTTGAGCCACTGGTCGCCGTCCTCCTCCGGGAGGCGATGGAGTAGCAGGTTGGATGATTCTGCAAGCGTTAGGGAATCAGCCTTCATAGCCGACCAGGCCTTCTTGTCCGCGGGTTCGTCCGGCATCGAAGCCTTGAGCCGTTTGTAGGCTGGCTCGAACACATACTCCATCAGGTGGTGCATGCTGTCATCGACCGGCACTGGCACTTCAGAACCGGGCGCCGATGGCTTGGCGGCAGTTTCTTTTTCAGCAGCGATCAGCAGGGCGGTCGCGACTGGGAGGGCAATCAGGACGAGTAACTTTTTCTTCATCACACAGCCGATACATGCCGTTCGCCCGGAGTCAATCGGAGGCTGCGGCCAATCTGGATGATTGGAGAATAGCGACCCCGACCGGGGCGCGGGACGCGAATCCTGCGCCCGGGTGGATGATCGGGGCGGCTAGCTTCTCTTCAAGAAAATTGGCTACTGTGCGACGAAACCGCCGTCAACTTTGAGCGAATCGCCAGTGATGAACGAAGCCGAGTCCGATGCTAGGAACATTACGGCGTCGGCTATCTCATCAGATTCGCCGAGTCTGCCGATCGGATGCAGCTGAGTCAAGCCCTCACGCATCTCCGCCTGTCCGCTGGTGAAGCGGTCGATCATGTCGGTGGCGATCCCGCCTGGGGCGACCGCATTGACGCGGATACCTTGCTTCGCGTATTCGAGAGCCGCGGTCTTGGTGAGCCCTTCGACAGCGTGCTTCGAGGCGATGTAGGTGGCAGCGCCAGCCATGCCGACGTGGCCGGCGATACTGCTGGTGTTGATGATGGAGCCACCGCCGTTTTTAATCATCGCGGGGATCTCGTGTTTCATCGAGCACAGGACGCCCCAGACATTGATGTCGAAGACGCGCTGGTGGTCGGCCTGTTCGGACTCGATGATCGGTGCCGTGTGCTCGACGCCGGCATTGTTGAAGGCGATATCGAGGCGGCCGTAGCCCAAGTTTCTTATTACTAGCGTGCCGCCCCTATAAATCCAGGGGCTGGCTCGCAAAGGCACTACAAAATCGCAGCCCCCTTCAGCTCCGATTTCACCGCCGGGCAGGCCCGCCTCCA
>JBLHKE010000842.1:0-3292 GCA_047619485.1 Verrucomicrobiales bacterium
TTTATCGAGCGCGAGCGCCACGATCTTGCGCTGCGCGTGCTCTCGAACATCGCAGAGATGGATCTGGAGAACGCGCCGCTGTTGCGGATTCTCGGGCACCGTTTATTGCAACTCGGTGAGGCCGAATCGGCGGTCGCGGTGTTCGAAGAAGTGCTCCAGATTCGCGGCGAGGAGCCTCAGTCATACCGCGACCTCGCGATGGCGAAACAGGCGGTTGGCGACATGCAACGTGCGGCGGAGTTGCTATGGGAGGTCGTGAAAGGATCGTGGGACGATCGATTCAGCGACATCGAGCTGATCGCGCTCGGTGAGCTGAACGCGCTGATCGCGATTGGTGGCAAGGGACTGATCCCGCAGGGGATGGATTCGCGTCTACTGTCGCCGATGCCGGTCGACCTGCGAGTGGTTTTGACATGGGACGCCGACAACACGGACATGGATCTGTGGGTCGTCGATCCGACAGGTGAAGTTTGCAAATACAGTCACAACCGGACGATCACTGGTGGTCGGATGTCTGATGATTTCACTGGCGGATATGGTCCGGAGGAATTTCTGATCAAGCGGGCGCTGCCCGGCAAATACCTCGTCAAGGCACACTTCTACGGCAACCACCAGCAGACCTTGGCCGGTGCGACGACGATTCAGGCAAAGATCACCACCGCGTTCGGGCAGTCCAGCGAGAAGACCGAGTCGGTGACTTTGCGGCTGAATGGGGAGGATGAAGTGATCGAGATCGGCGCTGTAGAAGCAGGAATGACGAAGTAAACCGGAGGTTTTGAAGCAACTCGCAGTTCAACCACCGAAGCCGGGAGGCTGATGGAAAATCTAGTCGCCGCAGGCGATGGCGTAACTTCGATTTCAAAATCGAAGCGCAGTGCCTAAGGGGTTGTCAGGAAATAAGTCCTACAATCTGCTGGTTATTTTGGCCATCACCCGCGTTAGCTTCCAACTCAAATAGCCCGCTATAATCGCTGAAATCTGCCTTGGTGCTGGCCAAAATCCCTGCGCATCTTTGTATGACTTATTTCCTGACAAGCCCTAAGGGGAGAGTTCCTTGCTGCATTGGGCGACTAGGGCATTGCCATTGTAAATCAGCCCGGAGTAGATCTGCACCAGCTTTGCGCCGGCCTCGATCTTCTCCCTCGCATCTGCACCGCTCGAGATGCCGCCAACGCCGATGATGGGGAGGGCGTCGCCTAGGGCTTTTTTGAATTCACGAATCACGTGCGTTGCCGGATCGCGCACTGGCTTGCCGCTCAGGCCGCCTGCTTCTTCAGCGTGGTCGAGGCCTTTGACAGCTTCGCGTGAGATGGTGGTGTTGGTTGCGATGACGGCGTCCATCTTTAGTTCTGCGAATAGCTCGCCAAGTGCCTTAATGTGATCGTCTTCAAGATCTGGCGCTATCTTGATCGCCAGCGGGACGTATTTCCCGTGCTCGTCAGCCAGCTTCGCCTGCTCATCTTTGAGTTGGGAGAGCAGTCCTCGTGCGGTGTCTGCCTCTTGGAGTTCGCGGAGGTTTTTGGTGTTCGGTGAGGAGAAATTCACCGCGATGTAGTCGGCGCGGGCGTAGGCTTTGCGCAGGCAGATAAGATAGTCTTCGGCGGCTCGGTCGATCGGCGTGTCGAAGTTCTTGCCGATGTTGATGCCTAGGATGCCGCGGAATCCTTTGGCAGACACGGCGAGGTTGTCGAGCATTTGGTCGATACCTGGATTGTTGAATCCCATGCGGTTGATGATCGCCTCCGCGGGTTTCAATCTGAATAGGCGCGGCTTGTCGTTGCCTGGTTGTGGGCGGGGGGTGACGGTGCCGACTTCAACATGGCCGAATCCCATCGCGCCGAAACCTGCCACGCAGTTGCCTGCCTTGTCCATCCCGGCGGCGAGCCCGACCTGATTCGGGAAGGTGATCCCCATGACTTCGATGGGGGAGTCGGGGAGTTTCGGGTCGAGCAGGAACTTGTCGAGCCCGACCTTCGAGAGGGCGCGCAGCCCGCTGATGGTAAGATGGTGCGCCTTTTCTGCGTCGAGGCGGAAGAGGACTTGCTTGGCGAGCGGGTAGAGATTGATGGGCACGACGGTTTTATAACCGCAGATCTCGTAGATGACGCAGATTTTTTCGCGGCTTCCGAGTTGGCTCTGATGAGGAAGAATGGGCTTAAATTACTGGTTAAATCGTTTGCTGTTAGTGGTTTAAGCTCAAAATAGATCAATTGGGCAAGGCATGAAGAAAGCCAATGCCAGAGAGCGGATCCTCGCGACTGCTTCCGACCTTTTCATCGAGAGGGGATACTCGACGCTGGGGATCAATGAGATCATCGAGAAGTCGGAAACGGCCACGGCGAGCTTCTATCATCACTTCCCAAGCAAGCAGCAACTTTGCCTTACATGGCTCACTGAAACCCATGCGCGTTCTGATGTTCGTCACGATGCGATTTTGAATGCGGAAGGGGAGGCCACCCAGAAGGTCTTGGACTACTTCGAGGGCTTGAAGGATTGGATGCTCTCGAAGGAATTTAGGGGCTGCCCATTCACGAACACAGCTGCGAGTCTCGATAAAGATTCGCCTCCGATCAGTGAGCAGGTCGAGTTGCACAAGCTTTCGATTCGCGACTTCTTCATCGATCTCGCCAGGGAGATCGCCCCGAAAGGGAGCCCCGCTCGCCGCTTGGGAACGAGCCTCTTTCTGCTCTATTCTGGAGCCACGACCGAAGCGCAAAATCTGAAATCGGTCTGGCCAATCGATGCCGCCACCGAGTCCGTAAGGGGCTTGTTTGAGCCGTTTTTAACCGTCCCGGCGTGAGTCATTTTTCTGCCAATCACAGTACAGACTTGTCTGTTCTTATTTTAAGCCCCGAACCCGATGAGACGATGAGAATGAACACCACCAATGAGACTGCCACTCAAACTCCGATCAGGGTTGGTCTGACATCGGAAGAACTCGCTCGCGCCACGGATGGCGGCTTTGAAACGGAGCTGAATCTGACCTGCTGTCACATCGCGATCAACGAGTTTGAGCTCGTGTTTCTCGCCTCGAATTAGTCACCGCACTCCCTGCCACCTTCACAAAATGAAAACACTAACAGTCACACCAAACGGAACCCCATTGAACACCACGGAGCTTGGGGCGTCTCGCCCCAAGAAGAACAGCATCGAGGTGAGACGCCCCATGCTCCCTGGCTTCACTTCCCCACGCAACACGGAGCCAGCGGGTGACCGTCCTAAGCGGATGCTTCCGAAAATTCTGATCGTGCTCGCGGTCATCGCCGGTCTCGTCGTCTTCTTTAAAACTGTG